>NZ_JACIYL010000297.1 GCF_014359955.1 Thermogutta sp.
GGTTTCCTGGCCTGTGTTGCGCGAGAGTACGACCGTGCCTTCGACGCCCTTCAAGCAGACACCGCCAGCATTCTGGAACGACAAAAACGGCCGGTGATTTCTATCGTCAATAACCACGTTTTCCAACGTAATTCCACCAATATCACTCTCATCACCTGGACGAGACACGATAAGGATTGGAGCTGGCGAAACGGGATGCTGCCCTTTTTCAACAATTTTGCAATTTTCAAGACGAATTCGAAGACCCTGGGCGGGTTTGGACCTCACAATAATTCCCGCACTTCCTGAGTCCTCGAAATGGCCATTGATGACCTCAACCACACCCCGAACAGCCTCTGCATCGGCATTCCTTGTGACGATACTCAGAGAACCGGCGATGTTACCGCGAGTATGGCAGTTTTCTAATCGAATTGAAATCGGTTGTGATCCCGAATTTAAAGCTCCGGCGTAAACATGGATGGCGTAACCCCGGTTGTTCTCGATGAGACAGTTCCGCATCACGCAGTTGACGAGAAGCTCCGACGGTCGGTTGGGTTCGAAATCGATCCCCGCCTGCGGTGGCGTCCCTGCGGTGTTGCGCAACGTTACATTCTCGATGAGCAAGTCTTCGGCAGTTATGACACTGATTCCCTGGCGGTAATTGCTGTCACAAATCACGTCGCGAATGATGATGTGCCTGTTCGGTTCGCCGTTCCGACCGGCACCCAGGTATATTCCGTCGCCGCCACTGTCGCGAAGTACCAACCCCTGAACGATCACATTGCGGCACCCTCGCAAGCTCAGACAATGGCGCCACTCTGCCTTCTCATACGGGGGGTGAGTGTAATCTTCCCGCCACATGCGAAACACGGCACCGTTACCAATGATTGTCAGGTTTTCCTGATTCCAGGCTGTGAAGAGGCAGTCCCCTTTGCCTAAAAAGGCGCCGCGTTTGGCCACGATTTCTACCCCTCTTTCAAAGACAATTTCCTTGTTGCCGACGAGTTCGATTCTGTCCACAACCCACGGCTGCGGCATTTTGGGGACAATCACCTTCTTCGCACGAGAGCGCAGCGCCGCTTGAAGGGCCTTCGTGGAGTCCTCCGCATGGAAACCCCACCACGCGGCGTTTGCCACCTCCCGCTGACCAGCCTCCACTTCGCGAATCGCCCGATCGTCGGGAACTGCGAGCGCCCCAGGATGTTCTTCCGCGCCACTTTCTGCCACAATCGCGGAAAGCAGGACAATTGAGGCCATCAAGGCTACACGGCGGCTGGTATGAGTGCTCATGGTTAGCCCCCCGTCTCATTTCGCGGGTTACTGTGCCGATTGATCGACCTTGCGAGCGCCGTCTGACTGTAAACAGGAGACCGCATCCTTTGGAATGAGCAACGTTCTTGGATGGCACGCCAAATAGGGTGGCACATCGTACAGTTCCACCACACATCGCAGTCCGGAAAGTTGGAGACTCCAGATTTGGCCGTCGGCTCCTTTGGGAACTTCGACGCTCTGTTCGGAAGACGGCAGGATACTGTGATTGGCCATGGCGGAATCCGCCCCGTATATTTGTTGGTCTTCTTCGACGATGACGGAAATCTCGCTGCCGGCAAGTACCCGATCGTCAACAACAACCCGTCCATCGGCTGTCTGAATTCGGAGCTGGGTCCACGGGTCGCCTCCCGATACAATCCCCACCACGAAATGGCGGGTACCTTTAGGGATGTAAAAATAAAGCGGTTGATTCATCGCCGGTAACCAGAAACGAAGGGGTACACCCCTGGGGACGCCAGGTGTATCTGCCCGCGCTGCCCGAAAAACGAACGGTCGATCGCCGATATCCACTCGCGCGGCGTGCCAGAAGCCGGTCCCCGGATTCAAAACGTACACGGCGTCATCTGGGAGTTTCACCGTCGCTTGAGCTGGTGTGCCTTTGGGGGCTTCTACATGTCCCGAGGCCACGGTCGCTTCCTCCTTTCGCAGCACCCAATCGCACGAGACCGTATGCCCTTTATCGAACGGTTCCCAGGAAATGGTCAATTCTTCCCCTTTTCGCCCCAGAAAGAGAATCTCCCCGCTTTCGATCGCGGGCAGAGCCGACTTCGTCTGCCGCCAGGATGCCACCGCGTCGGGCACCAGGTCCATCGCTGGACACAGCGGGCCATGCCAGGTCCGCCCCTCGATTTCCACAGCCTGAAGGGATGCCAATCGTTTAAAATCTTCCTGGCGGAATTGGGCAACCTCCTCGTGGGTTGGAATATCCCCCTTCTCCCCGGTCCACGCCTTGTGCGCCTCCGGGAGATTGAAACCATCAATCAATTTGAGTGCGCGAAATCGCTGTTCAAACCACGAGGAAAACAACATGGGAAAAGTGTGGATCAATCCGGTATCCATGATCCGGTGAGAAAACACGACACATTCCTTTGCCCGTTCGATGATTTCTTCGGGTGGCGCGACCACAAGGCGGTTCCACTGGTTGTGGCGGCTGGACTGATCATATTCCAACCACAACCGCAGCCAGTGCAGGTACATGGCCACGCGATCCAACCGTGCCAGAACTTCCGGGGAGGATGTCGCTCGGTAGGCGGCGTCGAGATCCTCAATCGCCAGCTTCAACGATCGTGGCGAAAACCGCTCACCGCGGCTCCAGCGCGTATAGAGCCGCCGCATAGGATCTGCTGCTTCACAGAAGGCCTTTGTGCAGAAATCTTCAAAAAGGGATTGTGCATCCAAGCGAGGGTTCCACATCAGATGGGCCGCCATCCAGTAACCGGGTCCGTTGGGTCCCCAGTTACACGACGATTCTGCGTCGTAGGTCGACAGCCCCAGTCTGTGATACTCCCGGATGGCCTGTGCCAGTTCAAAGAATCTCCCAGCTTTTGCCGCGCCGGGAAGGTCCCAATCCCAGGGATAGACGCTGAAATAGTCATACACACCGACCTGGGCACCGCGCTGGCGAAAGGCACGGATTTGATCTTCCCAGGACAATTTCGTGTAACGAAAGCCCGTTGTGATTTGAACATAGACGTTGGGTTCAAGTGCAAAACTTGGCGGATCCGCATGGTGAGCGTAGGCATAGAGGCCGACATATTTGCCAGGAAACTCCTTTTGGACGGCTCGGGCGGCCAAATTAGCTAAGAAGAATACTTGATCGCTTACCGAACCATTCCCGATTGCCCGACAGTGAGGGCATTCGCAATAGCCGCCACCATCATTCGGCTCGACGGAAACCATTGGTTGTTCCGGGTGGCGACGGAGATATTCGAGAACGGCCTCTGTAAACCGCTTCTGTACTTCAGTGTTACTCACACAAAGTTGAGGCGGTTGCCGCTTGCCCTTCACCAGGGCAAACCATTCTGGATGGGCGTCGAACATTTTGCTCGGAATGTACCGCTCCCAGGCGTGCCCGCAATCGACATGGAACGCACCACCCTGACGGTTGTGCCGCATCCAGGCGTCATAATCTTTTTGTAATTGAGGAGTGCGAGGGCCCCATCCATACCAGATTCGTCGCCAGGCGAAGGCCGGTTGTTCGACTTTGCGAATCTGCACCGTCACATCGGAAAGGTGCGGCGTGACCGTCCACACCGGATCAGGAAAATACCATCGAAAGCCAAGTTCCTCCAAAAAAATATAGACAGCGTGGGAGACCGCCCCCGGGCTATTGCCCAAGAGCCAGAGGCGTCCCTTGCCGGTCCATACGGCTACCCCCTCAGGCCCCAGCGCATCGAGGCCAAGGGCCTTCGCCTCCTCGGGGAAATCTGTCGCCGTTCCCAAAACGACAGCCGGTGAAGGAAGCGGGTGGTCAGGCATCCAGGACAGGCAGTCCAAAGACACTCCTGTCGCCGCTGCTATGGCATCCCGAAGGTCGTCAACTACCGGCTTGAGATGTTTTTCTCGCTCTGCGGTAACCACCACGCAAGCGGCCGCAGAGCCATTGCGGACCAGAGTGACGGGTTCAAATGTTTCTCCTGATATTACCGGTGGGCTGTAAATTACTGGCAACAGCCCAAGGATCGATGGAATGACATATCCAGATCGCAATCCCATAATTCTGGTTCCTTATTCGGCACTGCTTAGTCAGTATTTCACTGTAATGTTATTTTCGCAGAGACCTCGTGCCCTGCGGCCAACTCTCGGATTCGGATCTGCCACTCACCCGGCGCGTCATTGGGAGCAAAATCCATAGATATGTGGAGAACGCCATTCCGAGCCGCATAGAAGCCGGTGGGTTCAGCCGTTTGTCCCTGGGAATCAGTTATTTCAAGCTCTACCGGTATCACAGCCGAAACAGGCGAACCGTTCTTGTCCAGAACGCGAATTGTCAGAGATGCCTGTTGCCCCCTCTCGACTTTTTGCGGGACCAAAACCTCGACCGTCTCTATGGCCTGTTCCGTGACCATGAACACCCGGCCATCGCCGGGACCGAGCTCAACGGACCACCTCAGAACATCACCCGTTCGTTGGGATTCGACCTGATGATGCCCGACAAGGTCGTAGACGTTTTTCCCTTGCGTGACCACCGAGACGCTTCCCTCAAGCGGAAGACCTTTTTCCATCACCAGACCATGATGTCCTACGTAGTCCCCAAATGTTCGGCGATCGTTGATGGTGAACACATACAGGGTGGAACCGTACCGGCGCGTTCGAACAATCAGGTCCGGGTCAGACGAATCGAACTGGCGCGGATACCGGGTGGCCAGCTCCTGCCGGAGTTTCTCAGCCAACTGTTGCAGCGCCGCCTTGTCTTCCTGGGCCTTGCCAGTCCGTCGGTAGGACGCGACGCGGATATCGGGTCGAATCGCCGGGCAGAGAAATTCGTCCCCCACCACCAATCCTCCCCGAGCTTGAAACTCCTGAATCGCTTTGACGACAGCCGCTGGCAA
>NZ_JACIYL010000298.1 GCF_014359955.1 Thermogutta sp.
GGAATACCTCCGCCAGGGTTTCCTGCACCTCGGCTATCGAGATGCCGGGCGGGATGACCCTGTGGATCTGGTGATTTTCAACACCTGCACGGTCACCCATCAGGCAGACGCCGAGTGCAGAAAGATCCTCCGCAGGCTTGCCCGGGAACATCCCGAAGCCGAAATCATCGTGATGGGCTGCTTTGCGGCAAAAGCGGCGGACGAAATTGCGGCCATGCCCGGTGTCTCGGAAGTGCTCACCGACAAGCGGCAGATGCGGGATTGTCTCGCCCGACGGGGTCTCGTGGATGTCCCCACGGGAATTTCGTTCTTTGCCCGCCGGCACCGCGCATACGTCAAGGTCCAGGACGGGTGTGTTTTGCCGTGCACGTACTGCATCATTCCCCAGGTCCGGCCGGGATTGTGGAGCCGCCCTGTGGAAGACATCCTCCTCGAGGTCCGCCAACTGGTGGAGAACGGTTATCGGGAAGTGGTTCTGACGGGCGTCCACCTGGGGTTATTTGGCCGTGGACCGGGCGACGACCGACATGTGGATCTGGCCGAACTGGTTTCTCGGCTCCTCGGCGTGGATCATCGCTTTCGCATCCGTCTCTCCAGCCTGGAAGTCAATGAAGTGAGCGATCGGCTTCTGGAATTGATGGCGGAGAATCCCGACCGAATCTGCCCCCACCTCCATATCCCCCTGCAGAGTGGATCCCCAAAAATCCTCAGGCGGATGCGTCGCCGGGCAGATGTTGAGTACTACCTGCGCCGCTGCGAACGGGTGAAGCAGGCCCTCCGTGATCCGGCCATCACGACGGACATTATGGTGGGTTTCCCCGGGGAAACGGATGCCGATTTTGAAGAGACCTGCCAGGTTGTGGAAACGGTCGGATTTGCAAAGATTCACATTTTCCGTTTCAGTCCGAGGGAGGGGACCCCTGCCGCCGAGTATCCCGATCAGGTTCCCGAACATGTCAAAAAAGAAAGATCGACCCGTCTGGATCGCCTTGCGCAGCAAGTGCGACGGCGCTACATCGGGGAACTCATTGGGACTCGCCTGCAGGTCCTTTGGGAAGACCTCGTGACCGATCCGGCTGGCCGGCCACAGTTCGTACTGGGCATGTCCGACCGATACATCCCTGTTCGGGTACCTGCGAATATGGGCGAATTGGGCGAATTGGGAACTGTTGGCGTGGACGGATTCGATGGCGAATTTCTCACAGCGCGTGCGCAGGATGCTCCACCAGCTCTATCGCTCCTGAATGCCACGGCGGATCAACTGTAGCCCCGCCATTTTGGGGAGCGGTGTTGAAATAATTCGGCCAAGACGCCATCATAAGGGGAGTGATCATCCGTCCTGGTTTGTGCACCCTCCGGCACACGTAACGGACCGGGGCGTATGAGAAAATGCGAATTTAATCCCATGCGGGTTCTGGATCTGGCGTCCCGGCCGAGCCCGTGAGGGTTTCCCACCCAAAAATTTCGCGGAAATCCGTGAACGCTAACCGCTTCACACGGTCTTTCCGCCGGATAGAAGTTTCCCTCCTGAGACGAGGATACGGCAATGGCTGTGCGAAAGTCGAGCAGCACTGGGGATCAATCTGTGCGGGATGAAACGACGGCGACCGCGGTGGAAACGTCTCCGGCATCCCCCGCACGACGCAAACGAATCCTGCTGGTTGACGACGACCCGGAGATCGTGGAATCGATGCGGGTGGCTCTGGAGGCGCTGGGATACGAGGTCCTGATTGCGAGGGATGGAAACCAAGGGTTGGCCCTGGCAGACGCCGAAAATCCGGACCTTGTCATCCTCGACATGATGATGCCCAAGCGGAGCGGCTTCTTGGTCCTCGAGCGTCTTCGTCAGACCCGCAAGGTCCCCGTCCGCGTCATCATGATCACCGCCAACGAAGGAAGTCGTCACAAGGCCTACGCGGAAATGCTGGGTGTGGACGATTACATTCGCAAACCATTCGCGATGGATCGGCTGCTGGACAGCGTCCGGCGGCTGCTGGAAAGCTGACCACGGAAAGTCGGCGAAAAAGTCCAGACAAATTTGCGTCGTGCGCGGCGACAGCCTTTGGACTTCCGGGCGAGCTCCGAGATCATAACTCGGAAGTACGCCTCAGAGGCGAATGCCGCGGGCAGCCGCTAGATGAATGATCGCTCTTTTGAAGTACTGAAATTTGTACTTCGGTTTTCTCTTCGCCCACAGATACGCCGACTGGAGGATTTCTGGAGGCAAACGCCCGGCTTTCACCAATCCGACCACGTACGCGATGAAGCCTTCCTCTTCCGGCGTCGCCGTGTGGAGCGAGGCTTTCAGTACTTCGGGATTCAACCACTCGGGAGTGTCGCCCCAGCACGTTCGCTGGAACAACCACCCACCCAAGAGGGAAGCGACAACCGTCCTGAGAGCTGTGCGGCGATCCATGATTGGCGTCCTGCTGGATATATCCCCACGAGTTAAGCCCAACGTCAAAGCTCTTCCACGCGGGGCGATACTACTGTGAGCCGACCGCTCCGGCAAGGTCAAAAATCCGGCCAATTGTCATTCCGCGCTGCGTATCTCTACTCGTGTTCCTCGCGATTTTTCACAATGAGCCGAAAACTTCGGGTAACCAATGGGGAGATCACGCTGCATCCAATTCCGCGAACACGACCAAGGGTGCCCCTCCGTTTGCTTGTAGCGTCTGCTTTCGAGGGGATGTGCTTCTCACGTCCACTTCCCGAGGGACATTCTTACCAGGTCGGGTCGCCCGTTTGGAAAACTTGTGTTATCAACCAGCCTTCGACCGCCTGGTTCAGTTGCTGGATAAGGGGTTGGGGGCAATTCATGAATTGCCCCTGCCACACAATGAGCCTGTGACTTTTCACCGATCTTCGCAAAACCCGGGATAAGGGAGGCAGATCATCTGGCACTCCCCATGCTGGCCATCCCATAATGGCAGGAAATCTGCCGCGTTGGGGACCAATCCCCTTTCGGCTGCGAGACAAGAAACTCTCCTGTTTTGTCACAAAAAGGGATCGACTCGACAATGAACAGGGCCACCGCTGGAGTAGCGACTGGATCTCGGTTGCACTCAACACCCCAGCCCAAAAAGATTGCAACCGTCGTTCCGCTCCTCGTCGTCACCGCATGGACGATTTGGACAAGCAGTGGTTGTCGGAAGCCGGTCATCACTCCCGAGGCGAAGCCCTGGCCGGCCATCGCAACGGATCCCCTGGAAACCGACCCCGACCTGGGACAGTGGCCCATGTTCCGGGGACCGCTTGCCCAGGGTATCGGCGTGAGGGCCCATCCACCAATCCAGTTCTCGCCGCAACACAACCTCAAATGGAAGGTTACGGTGCCCGGTCAGGGCAACAGTTCACCGGTGGTGTGGGGCGATTATGTGTTTCTCACTTCTGCCGTGGGTGACGGCCGGGATCCCATCGGAATGGTTCTCGCCTTTCGGCGGTCTGATGGCCAGTTACTCTGGCAGCGGGAAGTGGGCCGACTCCACGGCAAAACGCATCCCAAGAACGGCTACGCGTCGCCCAGCGTGGCCACGGATGGAGAACGAATCGTCGCGTTTTTCGGTTCGGCAGGTTTGCTCTGTTGCGATTTTCAGGGCAATCTTCTGTGGCAAAAACCGCTCGGGCCGCAAGAGCACATCTATGGGGTGGCTGCCAGCCCAATCATCGTGGGGGACACCGTCGTCCAACTGTGTGACCGCGAGGAGTACTCGTTTCTGATCGCTGTTGACAAGCGGACCGGCGAGGAAGTGTGGAGAACCCCCCGGGATTCCACCGGCTGCTGGACCACGCCCGTGCTCGTCCGTCTGGCGAAAAATGTTTCCTACCTGGCTGTGAATGGTGGAGAAGTGGGGAGCGTCGGCCGACTGACCATTTACGCTGCCCGGACTGGACGTAAACTCTGGTCCTATGATGGATTGGAAACCCTCGTCACCCCCGTAGCCCTCTTTCGCAACCAGACACTTTTCAGTCTGAGCGGTCGCAATGGACCGATCCTGGCCTTTCATCTGGAAGGTGGGGAGAGATCGGTCCAGGCCCGGCTCCTCTGGCAGTTGCCGCGGGGTGGGCCATACATCCCCTCCGGTATTGTCTATCGCAACCGTCTTTATGTTCTGTCCGATCTGAAGTGGCTGACCTGCTACAACCCCGGCAACGGCGAGGTGATCTGGCGGGCCCCGCTGGAAGGAACGTTCACGGCTTCGCTTGTGGCGGCCGACGGCCGATTGTATGCCGTCAACGAACGGGGTGTGGTCTTCGTCGTGGCAGCAGGTGATGCATTCCGCCTTCTGTCCCGCAACGAAATCGGCGGTCGGTGCCTGGCCACGCCCGCGCTGGTCGATCGTGATTTCATTCTGAGAACGGATGAGGCGCTCTACTGCTTCAGTGAGCCTGGGAGCTCGGAAAATGTCAAACAGGAAAACACCGAGACGCCTGCCGGCCCCGCTCACAACGCTCAAAAACATAAAGACTCTCCGAGTGCATCATCCGGAAGCACCGTGCACGACAGTGCGGCCGAATCGGCGTCCACGGAGACGCCTGTGGATATCATCTCTGGAAGCGACTGGCCGGTTTTTCGAGGCACGCTCACGGCCACCGGCCTGGTGCTGGGGCAATTCGATCAGCCGCCCAGGCAGGCGTGGGTCTTCACCGCCGAAAACGATTCCTTCACGGCGACGCCGGTTGTGGCCGACAATACGGTTTTCCTGGGCGGCAACGAAGGCAACTTTTACGCCGTCGATCTGCAAACAGGCCAAATACGATGGGCCTGGAAGGCACCCGCAGGAATTGTTGCGCCTGCCGGTTATTGGAACGGCCATGTGTACGTAGGAGATATCAACGGTGGCTTTCAC
>NZ_JACIYL010000299.1 GCF_014359955.1 Thermogutta sp.
AAACCGTTCTGCTGGTCTCCCGGAGCTCCAGGAAGCGCATTTGTGTTTAAAACAACTGCGCAGAAGATCAACGCGCCAAACAGGACTAAAAGACCTGTTGGCAAGCGATTGCCAATTTGAGCGCCAGCACGGAAAAGCATTTGCTGCATGTTGACTGCTCTGGAAAGCTTTCACGCGCGCCTTATTAAAACAAGCGCGACGCCCGTGGGTGACCAACTCCTCAAATACCGCCTCAATCCTCGCCTATCCTAACCAAACGATCACAGATCTTACGCTGGCCACGTGCTGCTACCATGTCATTCTGCAGAACTTACAAACACATTGCCCATTTCGGGCCTGTTGCATTCTATTCGTCAGTCTGGACGGACAGATTCGCTATCTTCATGTATTTCTTCGACACGACTGAGAAAGCTTCCCCGGTGCAGGCGAGTTTGCACGACACTCCCTGGGGAAAGGGACGCTGCCTCTCGGACCAGACGTCCCTCGGGATGCGTCAACGTCATGGAGTAACCCCGGGAAAGCACTCCCAGGGGGCTGAGCGACTCCAGTCGCGCTGCCGCGCTGTTGAGGGCCATGCGGTTCCGCTCCAGCAATCGGCCAGCAGCCTGATCCAAACGCCGTTCCCATTCATCAATCCGCTGACTGCGGCTGTGAACCAGTTCTTTTGGAAAGCGAAACACGGGCCGGGATGCAAGCGCCTCAACTTGTGTCCGTACCGCCTTCAACCGCAAATTGAGATGAGAGCGAAGTCGTATGGCGTACCCTGTGAGGACGGCTTCCAGTTCCTCCTGGGAGGGCACCACTTTGGAAGCTGCGTCCGTGGGTGTCAATGCCCGGACATCCGCCGCCAGGTCGGCCAGCGTCACGTCTATTTCATGACCCACTGCAGACACCACCGGAATCCTTGAACTGGCAACCGCCCGAACCACACTTTCCTCATTGAAGGCCCAGAGATCCTCAATACTTCCACCACCACGGGTGAGGACGATCACATCCAGATTCCAATCGTATTTTTCCAGCCATTGAAATGCCTCTGCGATCTCCTCAGCAGCTCCTTCCCCCTGAACCTTCACGGGAATAATGAGCACGTCCACCGCCCGAAAGCGACCACGCAGGGCAGTCAGGAAATCGTGAATCGCTGCACCAGTGGGACTTGTGATCACAGCGATTCGCCGAGGCCAGCGGGGTAGGGGGCGCTTCCGGGCCGCATCGAACAGCCCCTCTCGAGCCAACCGTTCCTTGAGACGCCGCAGGGCCAGCTCTTTGGCCCCCCAACCACTCGGCTCGATTTCCTCCACAATGAGTTGATACCGCCCATGGGGCGGGTAAACGTCCAGCCTTCCCCGGCAGAACACCTGTAAGCCGTCGTGCAGATCAAACGTGAGCCGTTCACGGTACGATCGCCATATGACCGCCGGTAGTTGTGCCCCCTCGTCTTTGAGCGTGAGATAACAGTGGCCCGACCGGGCCACCGACAGATCAGCCACCTCACCGATGACGGCGACACTGGGAAAGATATTCTCCAGAACCTCCTTAATGAGGATTGTAAGCTCAGATACCGTGAAAACGTGTGACTGGCTGTCGAATAATTGCGATTGAAAAATATACTCGTCTGACATCGACGTTCCGAAATATTCGCAAAGGTAAGGGTGCAGACAATTGGACGGCTTTCCAATCAACAACCGAAAATCGAGACAACCCAGCGGCAAGATCCCAATCAACACGTTGCGTTTAGCATGCCGCGCGATTTACCAGATTCACGCCCCACGGGAGGTCTTCTCGAGGGCATTCCCACGGTGGATGGGCCGCCCGAGCTTTGAACAACGCCATCTCATTCTCGCGAGGCTTGCCACTCTCAGCCCATTCTTCCGCGGCCTCCGTCAGCAAATTCAAGCGGTTCTCCAGCATTTGGCGATAATATTCGATGCCTTCTCGATCCAGGTTCTGGGGAATCGTGATCGGCGCGCTGGTGATCGCACGCGCTCTGGAAAACGGCCGGGGAATGGCAAACTGATCCCAACTGTTCAAACGCCATGGCCTGTGGTACCCGAACCCCATCAGCACAATCGGCACACCCAACCGAGAGGCCACGTAAACAGCCCCCGGCGCCATATGTCGGCGCGGTCCACGCGGACCGTCGGGCGTGATTGTCAGATGTTGGCACCGCCCAACATCAAGTAACTGGCGAAGGGCCTGATCGCCACCCCGGCGGCTTGAACCCCGAACGAAATCATACCCCAGGACCTTGGCCACTTCGGTCAACAAATTGGCGTCCCTGTGCCGGGATACGAGCATTGTCAAATAACAATGTCCCCGCAAATAAAGCGGGAATAGGATGTACTCATGCCAGAATAAGTAGAGTTTCGGTCCTACACATTCGGGATAGACCGGGTCGATGCTCCGGTCTTCGTAACATACGCGGTAATTCAATGTGCTCATCCATGTGCGAAGGAGCATCGCTGTGACACGGGCTGCCACCCTCACAGGCCATTTCGGCGATCCATCCCCTGAAAGCTTACCTGGCTCCGCCATGGCAATTCATCGCGTTGGTTCAATGTCAGCAGGCCATTCACCGGTGAATACAGTCGTCGCCGGTCCCGTCATCAACACATTGCCCGATGGTGCCCATTCGATGACGAGCTCGCCGCCCGGAAGTCGAACGGTTAGTTTCCGTTGTGTTCGCTCGGTAAGAGCCCCCGCTACGCATACGGCGCAGGCACCCGTCCCACAGGCCAGCGTTTCGCCCGATCCGCGTTCCCACACCCGCACATCCACCTGTTGGGGTGAACAAACCCGAACAAACTCGACATTGACACGCTGGGGAAAGGCGGGATGTTTTTCGATGATCGGACCAAGCCGGCGGAAGGTTTGGTCGGTAAGGTCTTCGGTGAAAATCACGCAGTGGGGATTGCCCATGGACACACATGTCACGTTCACGGAAGCGCCGTCATCCAGGGTCAGGGGCGCCTCAATGACCGGACTGCCCGGCAACGTTGTGGGAATCCGCGCTGGCTCGAGAATCGGCTCCCCCATGTCAACGGTTACTTCGGTTACGCGGTCCTCCTGGACCGTGAGCTGGAGAGTCAATATGCCCCGGCCGGTTTCAATTCTCAGCGGATTTCGCCGGCTTATGCCTCTTTCGAACACGTATTTAGCCACACATCGCACGCCGTTGCCGCACATTTCGGCTTCGGAACCATCGGCGTTGAAGATCCGCATCCGCGCGTCAGCCACATCGGAGGGAAGGATCAGGATGAGTCCATCGCCGCCAATTCCAAAGTGGCGGTCGGAAACCTTCGGAGCGAGAACCTCGGGTGGCTCGGGAAGGGACTGTTCAAAGCAATCGACGAAAATGTAATCGTTGCCAATGCCGTGCATTTTCACAAATTTCATCCATCGGCTCCTTCACGCATGCGACGTCATCCGCGCAACTATTGATTCTACAGGCAGGCCGCATTTCGTGGGAGCAGAATTTCTGTCGCACCGACATGAAGCGCCAATCGCCCAAGCGCGTGGGCTCGTATCATCAGACAACGCTTCCGGGCGGCCATTCCTGGAAGAGATTCCTCTCCTCTCCGTCGGCCCTCGTTCCGCCCATCACCCCGTCAGGTCGATAAGGCGTCCCAGCTCACCGTGCGGATCAGCCGTTTTTTTCGTTGGATCTTCGGTTTCATCCGTCTTCCCTGAAACGGGAGGCAATTCCCAGGGCCGGCGTCCGTCGGCATCGCGTTCCTCCGTCTCGTGATTCTCGCCGTCGGTCTCACCAATTCCAGCAGCGGCCTCTGCCTGTCGATCTGCTGCCACACGCCTTTCCTGGCTTTCGCGAACCCCCTGATTGGCGTCCGTCTCATTCTTTCCCTGAGCCAGTGGTGTACCCGCAATCGCCGAAATAATGGGGCCAAGTGGTCCAACACTCATCGTGCCACCTCCTCACTGACAATGCGCCATCACAGTTGAGGAGGAAGAACCCTTTGCCGCGGTCTCTGGAAGTTGCTTTTTTCTTCCTCATCCTATCAAACCTGTGCTTATTCCAAATGATCGAAATCCTGTTCGGAAAACCGCAAGGTAACCGAATTCTCAAATCTGACCGGTTTTTCAACGTTCCCCGAGGATGGATTCACTACCGCGTGCATTTCTGTTTCCCAGTTGAAACCTTTGGAGGGCCTCGTTCACACCAGGAAAGGGTTCCCGTCGGACGATCGGTTCCCTCAGTGTCCCCCCCACATGAACGAGCACAATCTGCTCGCTGGCGCCGCGGAACAACTCCTTGACCACGGGGACCTGAATCTCGCGACGCCCCAGCATCGCCCGCATGATCAATCGCAGGTTCCCATCCAAATCTACCTCACCCTGGCCGGTCAGGCTGAACGCATCCCCCGAAAAGGTGATATTATCCAAATAGACATGTCGCCCGGCAATTCGAAATTGCCCTGAACTCTCGCTGAACGCCGTGGTATCTGGCTGGCGGATACTCAGAATTTTCAATAATGCGATCATCAGGGGCAGTTCATAGATGTTCGCTTCCCGAAGTTGAAAATTCCCGTAACCAGCCAATCCCTGGATATCGTCACCCTGACCTTTAAGTCGCACGGCTGCATCCAACGTTCCACGGACGATTGACGAATTAGACTGATATTCCCGGACGAGTTCCGTAAAATCAGCCTTGAGCAAAGAAAACGCAACGTCGTACTCGAATCTGTCGGAAAGACGCACCCAGCCGGCCCCGGATAACGTGCCTCCGAACAGTTCTGCCGTGAGAGGCTGGCGCGCGTTCGCCGATTGATCGACGGCCGATTTCCCGCGAGCGGATTGAGCGACCGCCCCATCCCCACCGAAAATCACC
>NZ_JACIYL010000003.1 GCF_014359955.1 Thermogutta sp.
TCAAATTCCAAACTCGGCCCGCAGATGCTGGAGGAACTCGAGGATGTCTTCTTTCTTCGCATTTGGGCATTTGCGAAAGAATTCGCGCCAGGGTTTGCTCCAGTTCTCAGGTCCAGTGTGGATTCCGTCCGGCTTTAGCCTGTGTTTGCCATGCTCTAGTTCTATCACGTAGTCTTCAACATTGAGCCCTGCTTCTGCAAACCTATCCGCGAATTCCCTTGGGAGCAAGTGATGTTTTTCGATAACCCGGGCCGCCTCCGCCGCACGCCGGGCATCGTTAGCTTTGTCCAGACCTTTGAGAACAGCCGCAGCCTCGTCACCGTATTTTGCGACGTACCGCCCAAGCTTGCCACCCTTGCCAAGGGCATCGCCCCATACGGGAATCATCGAGGCCGCGGACAGCCCCGCCCCCGTCCAGTCCCCGCGGGCAGCAGAAATGCTCGCGTTCAATGCGTCGAACGGTTCGCCCACGCCAGGGATGGTCCCAGCTACATCCAACCCCGCTTGGTAATAGTCAAGATTCTGACCGAAGTAGTACCCGTAAAGACTGAAAAACTCTCGCGCTGCAGCCCAAAAGTCCCGCGCCCCGGCGCAATCACTCGTCCTGGTTCCCCGAAGCTCTTCTTGTCATCATGATAAGGTGCAACAAGGAGTCGATCTCTCGATCAACCTTCTCGCGTTGCTCTTCGGGCTGGCACATGAAATATATGTGCTCCAGCGAAGCAATGAAGCGCCGTAGGCCTTCGAGGACTGTGGAGCCGGCCGTCCGCTCAAGTGCGGAAGCAACACCTTCCACAGTAGTCTGCAGCTCGGTCAACGTGAGCTCGCCGCTACGGAAACGGTGACAAGCATCTTCAATCATCTTGACAAGTCGTGCGCTGTGCTCATCCACGAGAATTCCTCCCTTGCTAATCAGTGACGAATAACTGAAATGACGATGCCGTTTTCCAATACGACCTCTATGTTACCGAGAATCTTTCTTACTCGCGTCGTCAAACCAACTCCGCGGTCATGTGCAAGTCGGTCGGATCGTCCGGCTGGGCACAGCGAAGGATGATCCGCGCGCGAAACACCGCCGCTTGTGGCGCAGATCGTGCAAGCACGATGCCTTGCAGTTGGCGGGCCTCCTCTGGGGAAGGATAAATAATAGGGGCTCGAGCCATAGGAAGCACACCATGCAACAACGACAAAGCCACCGTGGTTTCCTGACAACTCGCTTCCCCATTACACCATCTCCACCATTTTAACCGAAACCCAAAAACTCTCTACACCAACCGGCGAACGTGTGAAACGGTGGACTCGGGATTTCCCCGGCGCCATTTTCGAGACTATCCTGACTGTTGTGAAAAACTTAACGAAAAGTGAGGATAAACCAGCCCAAGAAAAGACTTGACAAAGCAGCAACGAGCGGACACCATAGCACTTACGAGAATCGGCTCCCTGCGCGTTAGGCTGCGGATTCGGCGCCCGGAGGCCATACGCAGAAGCATGCTAAAATTAACATAGTCGCAGAGGAACCGAATACTTTTATTACCCATTGTTTGGGTGCCCGCGTGACCACTAACGCGATTGTCCCGGCGCTGATTGTTTTGGTCAAAGGTCGGCCGGCTGGGAGGCGATTTATCGGCCGGTGCTCGGCCCAGTTGGATGGATTGTCATTCTTAGTGGTGTACCAGACACCCGAGCAAAGTGCCCAAAGTCTAAGAGCCTGGCCGTCAAGGAAGCGCCCAACTGCAAGAAGTGGAGCGCTACGCCTGGGTTTGCTCCCGTAAATGCGAGCAATGGAAGGCCAAGCATCAGCAAATACGGTAGCCTGAAGTATGACGACTATTAATTCGCCGGAGTTAACCTCGCCCCGGGCTCGCGCGCGGGCACGGTTAGCTCAAGTTAGGTCTTCGTAGACAGAAATATGGATAAGACAATCAAACACTTACGGCCAGAAGTTCTTGACGGCGCACCAATTCGCTATGCCCCTGTCAACGAACTAGGAGTTGTTTTTCTCTTCGCGCACTTAGCAAAGAGGTGGCGTCTGCGTGTCGATTCAATACAGTCGGGCTTTCCTGACTGCATCGCATATCAGAAAACACAAGGACATGAAAAGAAAATACGTATTGAATTTGAATACCAATCAAAAAACTTCTTAACGCACGGTCATGATCCGAACAAATGCGATTGGATTGTTTGCTGGGAACATAACTGGCCAGATGTTCCAGGCCGCCTACATGTTGTCGAGCTTCGCCGAGAGTTTGGCTTGGGGTTCAACGTTTGGATCATGCCCACTAACGATCCATATAAAGAAGAGCTAGAACGAATCAATGTGTGTTCTTGGTGGAGCCTTCCTAGCCAATGTCACAAAGGCGACTTGATTTTATTCTATTTCACGCGACCGGAAAAATACATCGCGCATATCTTTACGGCTACAGACCGTGCACAAAAAGTTACTGCAGGATGGAAGACGGGTAAAGATTATATGGGTCCGATAAAACGCATATGCAGGCTTAAGGCGCCAATCTTCCTGGACGACATGAAAAATCATCGTATACTTTCAACCGCACATTTTGTTCGTTCTCGCATGCAGGGACGACCTAATGCTACAGAATATTGGCCTTATTTATATGATCTGATCGTAAGACGAAATCCATCGGTCAAGGCGAAGCTTGGTAAATATGCCCCAGAAAATATCTAAGATTCGGGGGAGCAAACGCATGCACTTTAACTGCGACTCCGCTGCGCTACATCGCGGCAGGTGGATGTCGTGTTTGTCCGGAGGAGCGAACGCCAGGGCTCGACGGCTATCGCGCGGCGGCCGCCCGGTGCGTTTCCGCGACCAGAATTCTTCCAAAATCGGTTTGATTCGCTCCCACAGGGCGTCGGGGATTTCCCAAATCACGCCCAACGGCTTTCGCTTCCGTGTTCGCCTTCTTCGTCGCTTCGCCATCCTCGGGTCTCCTTTCCTGAAAGGACCACAACACCCCAGATGGCTTAGACCCCAAATCTTCGTTTTGACGAAACGTCAGTTTTCGGACAGTTTCTTACTGCTTTTGTGAGAGCTTGGTTTCCACGGGGAATCGCAACAGCCGTTCTGCGGCCAATCAGCACGATCCGGTTTCCCGCAGCAAGCAGCATTGCCGCTGGCGGCGCATCGATCCGAGGAATTCCGGCCACCGCACGTGTCGCATTTGAAGCTGGATGCCAAGGCGGATCAACAGGTTTCACAGTCGCCCAGGGAAACGATTGCGGCCGGTTTCATACCATCGGGCAAGACGGGCGGGAGATATGCCTAGAAGGAATCCGAGGATCATTTTCTGGTTGATCCATGTGGTCCGCCATGGACCGAGCACTTGCCAACGGCGTCCTGATGTAATCACACTAGCAGGAGCAATCACGATTCGTCCCAGCCTGCGGAGGCGGCGGACCAGCTCGAAGTCTTCCATGATCGGCAAGTCGGCAAACCCGCCGAGGCTGTGGAAGGTTCGGGCTTTCAAGAAGAGTGTTTGGTCGCCATAAGGCAGTTGGAGTAATCGCGAGCGAAGACTGACACCCAACTCGATCCAGCGCAAAGCATGCTGGCGGCCGTCGATGCGGAGCTGGAATGCGCCGGCGACCGGTTCGGGCTGCACAATGCTTTTCGGGCGATCGAACACCCGGCGAACATGTCGGTCGAATCGCTTGGGCAGACGCGTGTCGGCATGGAGGAAAAGGAGGATTGAGCCGCTTGCCAACGCCGCCCCGGCATTCATCTGCAGGGCCCGACCAGGCGGTGAAAAGAAAACGCGGCATCCGGCCCTGTGGGCGATTTCCGCCGTCCCGTCGGTGCTTCCGCCGTCGACGACGATGGTCTCCACGTTCGCGCTGCCTTTCACGCTGAGCAGCGTCGGCAGAAGATATTCCGCCTCGTTCAGCGTGGGGATGATCACGGAGATCAACTCAGGCTGCCCGCTGTGGACAGACTGCTGCGTGCGGCGCCAGATGGCCAAGTCTTCCGGCCGATCTACGTCGGAGAGCATGGCAAGTTGGAACACGTTGAGAGAAAGTTCTCTGGCGCGGCGGAGCGTTTCTTTGCGAACCAGTTCGGTTCCCCAGGGAATAGCGTGGAACAATTGTGGTGCGGGACGTCGCATGCCGATCAGATAATACCCGCCGTCGGTGGCCGGTCCGAGAACCAGATCGCACTCTCCCAGGCGCTCGAACGCCTCGCCGAGCAGTTTGGGAGTGATTTCCGGGCAGTCGGTTCCGATGATCACTACACGTTCTGCTCCCTGGCGGAACGCTTCGGCGAAAGCCCGTTGCATGCGGTGGCCCAGATCGCCTGGCACTTGCGGGCGATAGGAAAATTCGCTACCGAAGTACTTGGCCATCTTTTCCGCGGTGCCGCCGGCGAAATAGACTTCGACCGCCACCGGCGAAACCTCGGCCAGGCGGCGAGCGGTATCCAGGGTTCGCCGCGTAAGTTGCGACGAAAGTGCAGCCGCGCCGTGGCGTCCCAGTGCAGGAATCAACCGGGTTTTCGCATTTCCCGGTTCGGGGAATCGAGTAAAGACGATCAAGCGTTGTTGCATCGTACGGCAATCAGCGTGCTTCAGGAATCCGTGCTCAGGAAAACTCCCTGGCCGAACAGACGGTACCACAGAACATGCTCCCAAGCAGCACCGCCTGCCAGTTGGCGGAACAGAAAACCCCATGGCTATCGCGGTCCACTACAGCTCGAGCCGAAGGCAAAACACGAGTAACAGCGGTGATGCTTAAGTCGCACGCGAACTTGAAGACTTTCCTTCAGTGTGCTGCCGAGATCGAAAGCTTCATCATCATCGACCAGGGTGCAAGCATACACCCGTACTCTTCCTTTCTTCTTCACAATCATCCGGCTGTAGGCGCACATGAATTTGCTGCGCTGCTCGGCGGTGGTATAGGTCCTCATGCACTTTTCCGTGATATGGGGAACATTGGCAATCGAGCCGGGAGGGAGAAAATCCGGGAATTTTACGATCGGCACGTCTGGCGGAAGACCAGCCTGGCGAAACAGCGGTTCGTAACCCCGGTCGATTGCGGCGGAGTCTTCGTCCGGCTTCATCAGACGGGCGATCGACACGGCAAAGCCTGCCGCGTGGAGCATCCCCAGCGTTTCCATCGCCATGCGGAAGTTTCCTTGGCCGCGGAACTGGTCGTGTTTATCCGGATCGGGATGATCAACACTGACGCGAAAGGAAAGCACATGCGGCTTCGCACGCAGCGCGACAATTTCCGGCAAACGTTTGCGCAACGGCTTCGTACCGTTGGTCAGCACCAGGCAGGGGAGATGGTCGAGGCTGAAGTCGAGAATCTCCAGGAACCAGCGATTCACAAACGGCTCGCCACCGGTAAAGGCCAACCGCTCGACACCGAGTTCCAGTGCCTCTGCGATGAACGGCTTCACGTCATCGAGGCTGATCGCTTCGATCCGCCGGTCCCCCGGCTTGGATCCTTCGTAGCAAAAGCGGCAGGCAAGATTGCAGTTGGTACCGGTGTGGAACCACAGCTCGGTCAATCGCTCGCTCTCGATGTAACCGCGGTATTGTCCATCGGGCGTAAGGAGCCAGTTCGGATCATCACTTTTCTCGCGCCGCGGAACTGTATCTCGGGCCGGCCTAGCAGCAATTGTCGGCCTCGGTGCAGGTGCTGCGTGCTTCGGTGGTGACATAATACGCTTGTCCTTTCGTTTCTCGCGGGTGACGGTGTACGGGACGGCTGCAATCGAAGGGGGCGGCTTCTTCCGGCGGTACAGGCTGGCGTGGCTCGATGAAGATGAAGCAATCCTTGTAGGGAGGTCTTTGCAGCAGCGCGAATGTCTTGTCGCACACAGCCATCCGCTCGCCGCGATAGTAAACGTGACCGTCGTCATCCTCCACCTTCTTGAACGGACCGCGGTAGATGACCGCCTGATTCCGCTCCAGGCACGGACTCTGCTTGCCCTTGTAAGCGACCAGCGTCAGCGAGCGGAATTCGATCCCTTCCACCGTGCGCCACGGCTCGGATTGCCGCGCCGCGATATGGATGCCGTAAAAACCGGCCTCCTGGAACGCCTTGAGGAATTGATCTTCGCGGAAAGCCCCCGAGATGCATCCCGACCACAGCTCCGCGTCGTTCTGCAAGTGTTCGGGCACATTTTCGTCGGAAACGATGTCGCTGATCGCCGCCCGGCCCCCAGGCTTCAGCACACGATAGATTTCCGCCAATAGTTGCCGGCGATCCTCAGGGCGAACCAGGTTGAGCACACAGTTGGAAACCACGCAATCGACCGACTCGTCCGGGATCATCGGTTGCTCGTGCCATAGGCGCTGCTCGATCTGGCGCAGGGTGATCCACTGCTCGGGCGTGTCGATCGCCAGGCCGCGCGTCTGCCGGGCAAGCAGCTCTAGATCAAGAGCCAGATCCTGGATCAATCCATAGCGGAACTCCACGTTGGCGTAGCCGAGCCATTCGGCCACCGTGTGGCGGTGGCGCCGTGCCAGCGCGAGCATCTCGGGATTGCAATCCACGCCGATCACGCGTCCCTGCGGGCCGACAACCTGCGCGAGAATATAGCAGGTCTTCCCGCTCCCGGATCCCAGGTCGAGCACGGTTTCGCCTTCCTGCACGTAGGGTGTCGGATCGCCGCAACCGTAGTCGCGCTGGAGAATTTCTTCAGGGATGATGTCGAGGTACTCCCGCCGGTAATCCACCGGACAGCAGAGGGCCGCTTCCGTCTGCCGGGCGGCGGCCGAATACCTCCTAGCCACCGCCGTTTCTTTGCCGTTGTCGTTTGAAAATCCTCTTGTGGTCATCGGTTCCTCTCTCCTGTTTCTTTTTTCTTTGCCAGCTAATGCACAGGGTCACGTTTCGGTTGCAAGAGCTTGGCGATCAAGGCCGTCCAACCGGTCTGATGCGAGGCTCCCACACCTCGCCCGCTGTCGCCGTGGAAATACTCGGAGAACAGCAAATAGTCGCGGAAATGCGGGTCGGTTTGCATCTGGGACTGGCGGCCGAACACCGGGCGGTACCCGCTCGGATCTCTTAGAAAGATCCGCGCAAGCCGTCGCGACAATTCGTCGGCCACTTCGTTGAGTGTCATCATGTTGCCCGAGCCTGTCGGGCACTCGACCCGGAACTCATCGCCATAATAGTGGTGGAATTTCTGAAGCGATTCAATGATCAGGTAGTTGACGGGAAACCAGATGGGACCCCGCCAATTCGAATTTCCGCCGAACATGTGGCTGGTGCTTTCGCTCGGATCGTAGCGAACCACGAGGGGCTCGCCGCCGCAGTCGAGTACGTGTCCGTCGCACACAAGTTCATAGGGATGTTCGCGGTGATGGCGGGACAGGGAGCGGATGCCGTAATTGGAGAGGAATTCCGCCGGATCGAGCATCCGCCGCAGCAGGCACTTCATGCGATGGCCGCGGAGCAGGGAAAGCAAGCGGCGCTGGCCGGAGCCTGGTTTGTCCCAGTGGGAAACCAGCCCGGCCAGGTCGGGACGGTACTTGAGGAACCAATCCAGCCGCCGCGCAAAACCCGGCAAGCGCTTGAGCAATTCGGGCTCGATTGTCTCGACGGCCAACAGTGGCGTAAGCCCTACCAGCGAGCGAAGTTTCAACGGCTGCATTCGGCCGTCGGGTAGGTGAAGCACATCGTAGTAGAATTCGTCGGTCTCATCCCAGAGACCGATTCCTTGGTCCCCAATGTTGTTCATCGCCTTGGCGATGTAGAGAAAATGCTCGAAGAACTTGGTCGCGATGTCCTCGTAAACGGGATTTTCCAGCGCCAATTCCAGAGCAATTCGCAGCATGTTCAGGCAGTACATCGCCATCCAGCTTGTACCGTCGGCCTGGTCCAAGTGCCCCCCATTGGCAAGAGGCACACGCCGGTCGATCACTCCGATATTGTCCAGTCCCAGGAATCCGCCCTGGAAGATATGCCGGTTGTCCTGGTCCTTGCGGTTGACCCACCAAGTGAAGTTTATTAGAAACTTATGGAAAATCCGTTCCAAGAATGCCCGATCGGCTTTTCCTGTCGCCTTGCGGTCGATCTGGTAGACGCGCCACGCGGCCCAGGCGTGCACCGGCGGGTTGGCCTCATCGAAGTTCCATTCGTAGGCAGGAATTTTGCCGCTGGGGTGCATATACCATTCCCGAGTGATTAGCACTAGCTGACACTTGGCAAACTCTGCGTCGATCAAGGCAAAAGGGATGCAGTGAAACGCCAGGTCCCAGGCCGCATACCAGGGGTATTCCCACTTGTCAGGCATGGAAATCACATCGGCGTTGTTCAGGTGCAGCCAGTCGGCGTTCCGGCCTTTGCGCCGTGAGGCGGGTGGCGCCGGTTGCGCCGGGTCGCCCTCGAGCCATCGGCGCACATCGTAGTAGTAGAACTGTGTGCTCCAAATCAAACCGGCAAACGCTTGCCGCTGGAGCTTCCTGGCGTCGCCGCTGGGAACACCTTCTTGAATCGCCGCGTAGAACTCGTCGGCCTCCCGACGCCGCAGAGCGAGCACTTCGTCGAAATGGTCGAAGCCGGCTTCCATCGGCGCCTTGGCGAGGCGAGCGCGGACGACAACCGAGCCACCCCCCGGCACGACAAAGCGATAGTGAGCCGCCGCCTTCGTTCCGCGATGGCGGGGATTGACCGCGGTTTTCTTGCCGCCGACCACGTAATCGTGGAAGGCGTCCTTGAAATACCCTTGGCGACTTCCCGTGCCGAAGAGGCGCTCCCGATTCGTGTCATTCTCGCAAAAGAGAAGTTCCGGATTTCCATCCAGGAAGAAGCGATAGCTCCCCAGAGTGGGATGTTCGGCAAGCAAGCTGCGTCCATCGCTGGCCAGACCCAGGGAAGGCTCGGCGCCATCGTTGTAGCCCCAGGACCACGTGTTGCGGAACCAGATCTGGGGCAGGATATGCAACTGTGCATCATCCTTGCCGCGGTTATATGCGGTCACACGCAGAAGGATGTCTTCCACATCTGCCTTGGCATACTCGACAAACACGTCGAAATAACGATTGGCCTGAAACACACCGGTGTCGAGCAGTTCCAGCTCTTCCTCGTGTCCGCTTCGCTGGGCGTTGGCTTCGCGGAGCTGGTCGTAGGGAAACGGGAGCTGCGGGTATTTGTAGAGCATTTTCAGATAGGAATGAGTTGGCGTTGCATCAAGGTAGTAATAGAGTTCTTTCACGTCTTCGCCGTGGTTTCCTTCCGCATTGGTCAAGCCGAAAAGGCGTTCTTTAAGAAACGGATCGCGGCCGTTCCACAAGGCCAGAGCTACACAGAGGCGTTGGCGATGGTCGCTCAGGCCGGCCAGCCCGTCCTCGCCCCAGCGGTAGGCGCGGCTCCGCGCCATCTCGTAAGGGAAATACTCCCACGCTTCGCCGTCTTCGCTGTAGTCCTCGCGCACCGTTCCCCACTGCCGCTCGCTGAGGTACGGTCCCCATTTGTGCCAAGGACGCCGGCCGGTTCGTGTTTCTTCCAGTCGTTGCAGTTCGGCATTCATGGGGTGAATCGTTCCTTTCGGGACGCTCCACGCAAGGAAACAAATGCAAATCTCATGGATCGGATTCTTTCCGCACTTCTCCGCTCAACGCGTCCATGCCAGCCATTTGCCGAACAACCACCTGACAAACGGCGTAAGCCGAGAGCGGTTGTATAGATCGCCCACCTTGCGGACCGCCTCGGCTTGCGTTGGATACGGATGAATGGTGGCGGCGATCTTTTTCAGTCCCAAACGGTGCGTCATCGCGAGGGTGATTTCCCCGATCGCATCGCCCGCGTTGGCCCCCACGATCGTCGCGCCCACAATTGTATCCGTTCCTTTCTTCGTGTAGACGCGGACGAATCCCTCGGCCTGGTCCTCAAGTACCGCGCGGTCCACCTGGTCCAATGGTTGCGTGTACGTGTCGATAGCGATGCCCTTGGTCTCGGCCTCTTGCGGTGTAAGCCCTACGTGAGCGATTTCGGGCGACGTGTAGGTGCACCAGGGAATCACCAGGGAGCTTGCTTTTCCGCGCCCGCCGAAAAGGGCGTTGCGGATGACGAGTCGCGCCATGAAATCGGCGGCGTGGGTGAACTTGTAGCGCGAGCACACGTCGCCGGCGGCAAAAATCCGGCGGTTCGTCGTTCTGAGGCAATCGTCCACGTGGACACCAGTTTTCGTGTCGTAGGCGACGCCGGCTGCCTCGAGGTTCAACGTTTCCACATTCGGCCATCGTCCGGCGGCAACCAGCAGCCGGTCGACAACTTGGTGGTACTTCTGCCCGTGCGATTCCAACTGAAGCAGAATTCCGTCGTGATTGCGGGAAAGCCGCACGCTGTGCGAGCAACAAAGGACGTGCACGCCGTCGCGAACCAGGGAATTCTTGACGATTTCGGCCGCGTCGCGATCCTCCCGCGGGAGAATGCCGTGAAGCGACTCGAGGAGAAACACCTCGGCGCCGAATCGGGCGAACGTTTGGGCAAGCTCACAACCAACGGGGCCGGCGCCGATCACACCGATCCGCCGGGGAAGCTCGGTTAGTGAGAAGACCGTCTCGTTGGTCAAGTATTCGACCTGCTCGATTCCGTCGATAGCTGGTGCTGCGGCCCGAGCGCCGGTGGCGATCAGCGCCTTGCGGAACCGGAGAGTGTGTCCGGCCACTTCAACGGCATCCGGTCCGCAGAACCGGCCCTGGCCGAAAAACACATCGACACCCAGCTTGCGGAGTCGCTCTGCGGAATCGTGGCGACTGAGTTCGGCGCGGAGCCTGCGCATCCGCTCCATCACGGCCTGGAAATCGGTGGTCCAGCCCTCGGGCACGTTCACGCCGAACGCGGCGGCATCGCGCACAGCGGCTGCAATCCGCGCGGCGCTGATGACAGCCTCTGACGGTACGCAGCCGTAGTTGAGGCAATCGCCGCCGAGAAACTGCCTCTCGACGAGGGCGACTTTGGCTCCCAGCCCGGCCGCTCCGACGGCAGCTACCAGGCCGACCGGACCACCGCCGACAACGACCAGATTGTAGCGTGGAGCAGGCGCGGGCGGGAGCCAGTGGCCCGGTTGGACGTTTTCCACCAGGGCCCGATTGTACGCGTCGTCAGGTACCATCCGTTGCTGCGATTCCCGGTTCATCAGTTTCTCCCTTGCCTGGATCGATGACGCTTCACTGTCGTTTGCCCCGGTAAACAGCGATGAAGTGCTTTGCCGCGGCAACCATGCGGTCGGGTTTTTATTGATGGTCGCATAAGTGTAGTGAACCCTTGCTTCCTCCCGAAAGGTGAGGAAAACCGCACTTCCCGCCTGTCGCCCTAGATCCACTACTTTTGCGAGGGTCTATAAGCTGGTCGATTGCTCTGCAGCGTTGTTGCAACTGTGCCCGATCAGCGAACCCCAGCGGGCGACTCGCCTGCCTGCGCAGGGAATTGTGTTATGTTTTCTTCGGGCGGTGAATGTTCGCCTACCGCTTCGGCCAATGCTCGCTTTGCTATGCGAGTGACCACAACCGTGGCAACTACGGTCATCACGAGTCCCACGGAAAAGAAGACCGACTGGAGCGTTCCACCTTTCGGTGCGCCGCTGGCAACCTCAGCCAGGCTTTTCAGGGCTGAGCCGAGATACATCAGCGTTCCGGGCAACATGCCAACCCATGAGGCAGGCACGTAGTGGCTCAATCGCACGCGGGTAAGGCCGAGAGCGTAGTTGAGCAGATTGAAGGGGATCACAGGCGATAGTCGCAGCAGGAGCACGATTTTCAAGCCATGCTCACCCACGGCACGATCGATGGCCCTGAATCGCCGATTGGCTGCAACCCACTCTTCGATCCGCCCTCGCAGCAGTGTCCGCCCGACGAGAAATGCCGCCGTGGCTCCAACGACACTGGCTATGGAAACGGTTATCGTGCCGCGCACCACGCCGAAAAGCAGACCCGCTCCAAGCGTGAGGATCGAACCGGGGATGAACAACACGCAGGCCACCGCGTAAACAGCCGCCAGAAGCACCGGTCCCCACAGACCGATCGATTCGACGTACGCCAGCACTGCAGCCAGGAAATTTTTTACAGGCAGCAACGTAAGGGCCGTGAGAAGCGTTGCCGCAACCACTACGGCAATCAGCATCGACAGATAGGTCTTCCTATTCATTGTTCGTTCAAGCTCCAGTCGTAATCGAGGTAGGAGACCGAAAAGTTGCCCTCGGAGATGAGCCGTTTGGTCGGTTCGTCGGGCATATATTCGGCCAGGGTTGCCAGCGCACGCTGCGGAGTGGGGCCGAAATCCTCGCCGAACCACTTGAGAATGGCCGACACCCGCACTTGGCGATGAGCCAAGTCTACTTGCAGGTTCTTGTCGCGGGCGAAAAAGTCGCGCGTATTGTCGGCCAGTTGTTCTTCCAACTTTTCCGGAAGGTACGCTTCGTTGCGCAACCTCGGGCAGCCGACCGAGGCACAGACGATGGCGAAGTGGATCCGTGGTTCTCCCAGCTTCCGCAGGATCTTGTGTTCGATATCGTTGAGCGAGTACTTCTTTCCCGCCACCTGAAGCAGCAAGTCTTCCCAGATGTTGAAACCAAAAATCGCTATTGTGTGGTTGCGAATGCTGGTCGTCGGATAAACCTGGAGGATACCGTAGATGGTCAGGGCGTTATAGGCGTTGATCCAATAAGCAAGCCTGGCTTCTTTGCTTGTCTTCAGCGCCGGGTCGGCCTGGCCCAGGGTTTCCAGGTATTGCTCCAGCATCTGAACGTCGGCCGGAGATCTCTTCCAGGCTGCGTAGTTGACCATTCCGTGCTGGTCTACATACTTGCGCAACAGTTGGTCCCAGGCGGAATGATCGATTCGATCGAGCGGCACGCGCGTGGTGTTGGGAGCACTTTGGATAACGACTCGTTTTTGGCCGAGAAAACCGCTACCCTGCCCACAGCACGCCAGCCACGCCACCGAAAGCAACAACCCAACGATCGCAATTCCCAAAAGAAATTTTCGCATGATTATCGTTCCTCAAAAGTGGATGGGCTTGCCTGCCCGGGTTGATTTCCAGCCGAGCTTTCCGTTTCCGGCGGATTGGAGCCGCCTAGCGGGCTTTCGATTCGGAGCCAGCCGTTGGTTTCGACGAAGAACCCGCTGGCGGCGTACGCGACCCCGATCCCGGCACAGCAACACCTGGAACCGAAGCCTTCACCTCGTACCGCGACGGATTGGCCAGGAACTGCCGACGTTGATCCTCGGACGCAAACAAGTAGCGGAGCCCCTTGTGAACTACCGCGATCTCCGGCTTGCCGGGGACCGCCTTTCCCATTCCCACCTGGCACACGACACAATACCCTCCGTATGCCAGGTCGGCTTTCGCATAGCGTGCCGGCTCGGCGAGAAACATTTGTTGCGCTTCGTCGCTGGCGAAAAGGAACAACCGCCCCTCGTGGATGGCGGCATACCGAATCTGCCCGGCCACCCGCCTGCCGGTCTTGACAAAGGTGACCACGCACTCACCACCAAGGGCGGGCACGTACCTAGCTGGATCGGCATCGAACGTCGCCTTGGCTTCTGGGGTGGCGAACAAATACGTGTGACCGTCGTAAACGCTCCAATAGGCCGGGTCACCTCGAACCCACTTTCGTTGCACCGCGATGCTCACCGGACAATAGCCCTCCAGTGCCAGCGGTGCCTGCTGTCCGACTCGCCCACCCGATCCACTCGGCTGCGCGGTTTGCCTTGAGGAGCCGGGTGACCTGTAAATGCGGCTGTTGCTCTGAGCCAAAACCGTCGAGCTCCACAAAGCGGCCTGCAAACCGATTACGGTGCCGGCCGCAACAACAGTGGCGGAGAAAACACGTCGCATCATCATGTACTCCTGACAAAGTGAACCAACTCCCAGGTAAGTGCCGCAGTCGACCTGCGGTACCACGATTGACGCGGTACAATGCGGGAACTTACAGCAAAAAATGAGCAATCACTAAAGAATGCCCAAAATGGGCGCAAGCTGGTCGGGGTGAAAGTGCAGTCGGTCTAGAAACGTGCCGCCACGCCAGGGGCTGCCTTGGGCCTGATCGGCCACTGCACCTGGTGAACCGGTTTCAAAACAAACTCCGGTAACTGCCGGCAAGCCATTCGTCTTCTGCCCGAGGTGCTCGCCAACTCCGGTTCGGCTACCGAGGCTGGAGCCCGAGATACAAGATACCGGAGCGATGGGATGGTCTCCGTTCAGGGGTGCTCATCAGCGGCATCGCGCAGCGCCGCCTTGATCCGCTCGCGTGCTTGCTCCGATAAGGTGACGTCGAGCTGGTCGGCATTAGAAATCAGCCGCTCTGGATGTGACCGCAGCGCGCGGCGAAGAAGGCGCAAATCCCGGGCAAATCCCGCACACAGCCCGCACATCATCAAATGCATCCAAACGGCCCATCGCTGTCGCAAGGGGAGCTTGCGGTCCATTGCCTCGGATACCAATTGGGAAATCTCGCGGCAGCGAAGCATGCTCAACGCGACCTCGGCTGTTCGAACATCAGTTTCATGCACTGCGCAAGGTGCAAGCGCGCACGATGGAGAAGCACATACAGGTTTGACAGCGAAATACCCAGTTCCTTACAGATTTCTTCGCTCGTCATGTCGTCCATTTCCCGAAGTGTGAAGACATCGGCCTGGCGATGAGGCAGCCGTTCCAGGCAATCGCGAAAGGCCTGCCAGAATTCTTCGCGCTCGAGTGCCGATTCCGGCCGATGGGGAAGGAATCGAGGATCGCGCCGCCAATTGCCTTTCGTATCGAAGCACTCGTCCGTGGGGTCCCTTCCCCACTGACCACCGGTGGCAGCATCGGGCCGATTCCGCCGGCGGACGTAATCGATCCCCTTCCGCTTGCAAATACTCAACAGCCATGCACCTTCGGTGCCCTTACCAGAGTATTGATCCCTGGCGCCAAGAGCCGCCAGGAAAGTTTCCTGCACCACTTCCTCGGCCGCCTCCGGCTTTCGCAGGCGCGAGAGTGCAAACCTGTAAAGAGAGTCGCCATACTGGTCGACCCAATCGGCCGGATCAGCCAGACCGCCAAAAGGTAGCTCGGCATCTGGCATAGTGGTTCATCCAGGACAGGAGAGGCCACAGTTCACAGATGTGTCGTCCCATTTGGGCTTTACAGTTGCGTTTGACGGAAAGTGGGACCGGCCGCATGGCACTTCAGAGCCGGTTCGAGTGGTTTGTTCCATCTGGCATCGACGCGACGGGCCCGAATGATGGCTTTCCACGAGGTGCCAGGAGAAGAATTCTATCAAAGCAACCTGGCCTCGGCCAATACCCGGCTTGCTTTGCTTGGGCAACTCGCCGGAGGACCAACTCCCCTGGTTTTCCCGGCTGCCACACGACGAACACGCCATTGCGTCTCGACTTGCGTTTGCCATCCGGCGGCTGGGGTTTGCGAACCTATGCCGCCGGCATTGCTTGCGCGGGAGTGTCGCGCAACAATCATTGTCGATTGTCCCGCCGGTCGGTGCGACTGAAAAACCGTGTAAGAAATAGCTTACTGGCCCGTCACCAGGTTGGGGAAGCGATCAGCCCAATGGCAAGTAACGGAGGCATGAATAATGAGCCACGAAACCTCGCGTGATTTGCCGGCCGGGCGTGCCAACCCGGAGGTGAACTCGAAATTCCGTTTCACGGAGGACAGGTCCCGACGAGTGCTTTTCTGGGCCACGTTGCTTGCCGCCACTTTTTCTGCCCAATGCCTGGTTTCGCTCCAGGCCGAACCACCGGTGGCACGCTTCGCTCAATATCCAGCCGGGGGCCTGTTCGACCTTCGTAATGCCTCTATCCCAAGAGAAGACATTCTTCCCGGTGGTCCTCCCAAGGACGGCATTCCTGCGCTGACCGATCCGCCGGTAATCAGCGCGGAGAAAGCCACGTATCTAACCGCTGGCGACCGCGTGGCCGGTGTAAGGATCGGCGAACAGGCCCGAGCCTACCCGCTGAGAATTCTCACTTATCACGAAGTGGTGAATGACCACCTGGCGGGCGTTCCCATCGCTGTGACGTACTGCCCGTTGTGCGACTCGCTGGTGGTGTTCGATCGCCGCACGGATCTCGGGGTGCTGGAGTTCGGTGTTTCCGGTTTGCTTTACAACAGCAACGTACTGATGTATGACCGAGGTGGTCGGCCGGAAAGTCTCTGGTCCCAGATCGCAGCGCGCGGTGTTTCCGGACCGGGTGCAGGCAAGGAACTGAAAACACTGCCCGTGGTGCTGACCACCTGGGCCGACTGGCGGGCACGTTTCCCCCACACAACGGTACTTTCACCCAAGACGGGGCATGTGCGGGATTACGGCGTCAATCCCTATGCCCGGTATTTCGTTCGCGACGAGCTGATGTTTCCCGTTCGGCCACTCAGCAGGCGGCTGCCGTTGAAGACTCCGGTACTGGGCGTGTGGGTAGGCAATCAAGCGAGGGCTTATCCGCTGTCGGCTTTCGATCCGGCCGGTCAGACGCTCGAGCAGCAACTGGCCGGCAAGAAGTTTCAGCTCCGCTACGACGCGCACAACAAGACGGTGACGGTTTCGGAAGCGGCAGACGGCGTACACTGGATGTACTCGTTCTGGTTTGCCTGGTATGCCTTCCGGCCCCAGACGGAAGTGTTCCAACCCAGGCGATGATCCCGCCGGTACACTCATCGTATGTCTGCCACAATCAACGTTTGATCATCGGTATTCGGTCCATACTGGTATTGTCGGACGGCTTGCAGCACTTGGTCGGCCACCTGCGAGAACTCGCAATCCATCGTTGACTTGGCCACCTCGGTAAAACCGGCGAATCCGAGTTGCCGCTGCTGGGCATCGAAAACTTCGAGCACACCGTCGGTCAAAAAGAAAAGGCGATCTCCGCTCCTGAGGGCAACCGTGTCCTGGTGAAAGCCGTCGGCTTCGATCAAGCCCATGCCGATCAGCCCGTGCTGGCTCTTCAGACACTCAACCTCCCGAGTTTTCTGGCGGATGAGCAATGGGCTGGGGTGTCCCGCACCGCTCCATGTCAATTCCATGCGTTCCAGGTCGATCCGTGCGGCAACGAAGCTGAGCAGCAAGCCCGTCTCGCTGAAATACTCTCCCGTAAAACGTTCCAGCGAGCGCACTATCTCCACGGGATCGCGCCGGTAGAGGATTCCGTACCGCACTTCGCTGCTGATGCGCGTGGCCAGTAGTGCCGCGGCAACATCGTGGCCGGTCACATCGCACATTGTGATGTAGCAAGTTACCTGATCCGAAAAACGCACCTGGCAATAGTCCCCGCCGATTTGTTCCACAGGCACGTAGCGTACGTCGATCCATACCCGCTCATGTCGCACCGGACGAGGAAGCAAGCTGCGGTGGACGATTGCCGCAACGGCCAGCCGCTGCTGCTGCCTTTCGCGGAGTGCTTCTAGTTCCCGTTCCAGCTCGGCACAACGCCGTTGAAGCTGCTCAATTAGCGTTTGAGGGCGAGGGTCGGATTCCATCGCGTGTCTCCATCCGCTCCGGCGTTCTGCTTCGCCGGCCAATCGCATCCCTAACAAGCCAGGCGAAACACGGTCCGTACTCGACCCACGTGACCACATAATCGAAAAACTCGGCTCCACGATACGGTGTGCCGGCAACCGTCTGTTCGGGCCAGTGATAGCTGAGCCAAAAACGGAGATAGTACAGCATCACCAATCCGCTGACCAGCAACCACGCGCGGCTACGCGCGAACATCACCAGGGGCAATGCCCAGATCCAATACCAGGGGTTCTGTGTGGGAGAAAGCAGCCAGAACCAGGCGACGATCAGAAAAGCTGTGCGCAACCACTCCGTCTGATCCTCGGCAAAATGCGCCCGCCAAAGCAGCGCCGTGGTGATCATGAGAAGAATCGCTGTGGTCGCAAAGCGGGCCACAAGGAATGGGGCTTCCGACCGATCGATTCCCAGCCGTTGCGAAACCGCTGCCGTCAGATTTCTCCTCCAGGCTTCGGGCAAAACCGCAAACCATGCCGGCCGGCTGGACCTAACGTGCTCCGAGGGCCTGAGATTCTCCACAACCAGCATGAACAACAAGTCGTTCATTTCCCAGCGACGGAGAAATGCCGCCAGTCCCGGGGTTGGGGCCGGCTCGCAGCTTGCCGTACTTGTCGGCACGGGGAATGACCGCTCGCCAGCACTCGCCGCCGAAGCATCTGTACTGCTGGAAACAACCGCCTTTTCCCACCGCATCATGGGCCACAGCACGGCTGCCGTGGCCAGCACCAGCACGAGAATTGCCGCTAGTGCCCACCGCCAGCTCGTCGCACGAGCCCAGAGGGCCGCCAACAGCGGGGCCAATACGATCGGGTAAAGTTTCGCGCCCACTGCCAAAGCCCCCACCACGGCCGAGGACAGTACCCACCAGGCGGCCCGACGCTTCGTCCCGCCTCGAAACAACGGTCCTGCGGCCAGATACAAGGCGAGCATCGTAAGCAGCACAGCCAGGGAATCGAGGTGACCGGTGTTGGCGATCTCCTTGATGACCAAAGGGCACCAGCCATAAGCGACGCTCCAGCCGATGTGTTTACCTGCTGCCCGCAGCAAGGCAATGATCACCAGAAGCGTAGCCAGATCAAGCAGTACGAAGACGGCTTTCATTCGCGAGATGCGGCCGAACACGCTTGCTCGATCGGGCGTAAGCAGCACAGCGATCGCAAATATGGCCTGACTTGCCGGCGGATAGATGGTCGACAGTTCGCCGTAGTGAACGCGGGAAAGAATCGTATGCACCGTCGGATTGGATAGTTCCAGCCGTTTCAGGCGGTGTAAGTCCCGGGGAAGATCGTCCTCCAAAGCGGCCGAAAGCACCTGCTGAGGGCTGTAGCGATACGGGCTGATGCCCTGGACGAGCACAGTACCATCCCAGATGTAGCGGTAGATGTCGATTTCCTGAATTGGCCAGGAAACGAAGACGACGGCGCGGAAAAGCAGGCTCGCCAGCACGATTCCCATCGCAAGGCGCGCACTTTCCCGAATTTTCAGCACCACAGCAAGAGCAATCCAGTAGCAGAGAAACGCCACGCCAAAAAGCCCGAGCACCACCAGGATCGGACGTTCCACGGACCGTGTGCCGGGAGCGAAGCGCGGGCTTAGCACTGCGATCGCGGCATAAGCAAGTGTTTGAACGACTACCAGAGCGACAACAGTTACCTGGGGTGAAATCTTCCGCAACGGTTCCACCGCTTTTGCATCTCGAACGGTCACAGAGTATTCCCGCCGGGAAAGTGCAAGACAATCGGTTTCCAGGGCAACAGACGGTACTTGACGATCGTGTAGAGGATCTTCAAACCTGCTTGGAATGATCCCCAGACCGTTCCGCTGATTTTGCTTGTGCCGATGCGGCATCGGTACGGCACGGGTATCTCGACGATTCGCAATCCCGCGCGGACAGCCTTGATCTGCATTTCGATCGTCCATCCGAAGTTGCGGTCCGACATCCCCAGAGTGCACAAGGCACCATAGTCGATCGCCCGAAATGGTCCCAAATCGGTGTAGTCGGCCGCAAACAGGTATCGCATCAAGAAGCAAGCGAGCCGGTTCCCGAACACACTCTGAAACGGCATGGCGCCCGCTTCCCGACGACCCAGCAGCCGGGAGCCGAGCACAAAATCGGCCTTGCCGGCAAGGATTGGCTCGACGAGCTTCGGTAGCAGTTCCGGGTGATCACTGTAGTCGGCGTCGAGGAAGACGACTGCCCGCGGCGGAGCTTCACCCGCCTCGATCAACTCCCCGATAGCAGCCAAACCTCGCAGACATGCTGCTCCATACCCCCGCGCCGGCTCGTGGACCACTGTGGCTCCGTGGGCGAAAGCCACCGCCGCGGTCCGATCGTGCGATCCGTTGTTCACTACAATCACCCTGCCTACCGCGGGAAGATCCTTCAGCACCAGCGGAAGCGAACCTTCCTCGTTCAAGGCAGGGATTATTACCGTCACTTCTTCGAGCATGGGGAATTGCCGTGTGGTTTAATGCTACAGCACAAAGTTGGTGGACTTACCCAATTCATGCACAATATGTTAGGCAATCACCCCCGGAGCGACCACAATGTGTTGGGCCAGCGAGGCCCCTCTGCGCTTAGAATCTGCGAACTCTCCTTTTTCGCACATCGCTGCTGTGAACGTCAGACAGCTTGCCTGATCATACTTTTTCAGTCCCCCGCAGCGCTTTGGGACGCTCGTACGCGGCATGGTTGCTCCCCGCAGGGCTACTGAGGCCGTGCCTACTCGGCGGACAACCAAGACTGCGGGCTGCCAGCCGTCGCCCTGTGCGTCAGGACCGGTGCAACTATCTGTAGCCCCCACACCATGCCAGGTGGATTGCCGGAGAGCATTTGTATCGCTGCCAGTGAGCCTTTGCGAGGACAGCCTGGGGCCTTGATAGCAGCGTTCGCCTTTCGGAAACGAGGATTTGCGCCTGGTACTGACAACGAAAACAATGCCTTCCTGCCCCCGGCAGCCACATGCGGGGCAGCAACGAGTTGACGGTCTAGCGGTCCGTTTCTTACAGCGCCGAGCGAAATTTCACTTCGCCGCGCCGTAATTGCCAAGTCGGCCCGCTTTACCAGCCAAACCGACGCCAATGGTGCCACGACCACCTTCACCAGCGACGCCACCGGGCAGCTCACCGCCGCCGACTACGACTATCAAAGCGATGAAAGTTACCAGTACGACGCCAACGGCAACCGCGTTACCGCCAACGGCGGTACCTACACCACCGGCACCAACAACCGGCTTCTGTCCGACGGGACCTACCGCTATCTCTACGATGCCGAAGGCAACCGCACGTATCGCTTCATCGACGCCAATCAGAACGGCCAGCTCGACTCGGGCGACACGGACATCACCCAGTACACCTGGGACCACCGCAACCGGCTCACCAAGGTAGAGCACCGATCGAGCTACGCTGCGGCGGTCGATCATGTGGTCGAGTACGCCTACGACTATGCCAACCGCTGGGTCTACAAGCGGCTGGATGACGACGGCGACGGCCATGCCGAGCAGCGGCGGATCTTCATCTACGACGGCAACCAGATTGTTATGGATTTCTGGCGTACCAACTCGGGCGACATGCAGGTGGGCCACCTGCGGCAGCGCTACCTGTGGGGCCCGGCGGTGGATCAGATCCTGGCCGAGGAGGCGGTTGACGGCGGCACGGCCGACCTTGTACAGTGGACGCTGACGGACCACCTGAACACGGTCCGGGACATCGCGAAGTACGATCCGGGCAGCAACATGACCACCGTGGTCAACCACCTCATCTATGACGCCTTCGGCAAGGTGACGTCGGAGACTAATCCGGCGATCGATAGTCTCTTTTTATTCACGGGTAGACCGTTTGATAGTGACACCCAACTTCAAAACAACCTCAACCGCTGGTACGATGCCCGCGTCGGCCGCTGGCTGAGCGAGGACCCGATCGGATTTCACGGCGGCGATGGGAATTTGTATCGGTATGTGGGGAATTCTCCGACTACCTTTGTGGACTTTAAAGGGAATGAAAGCGAGGGGCCGCAAATCACCGGGCCCTGTTACATTTGGATCTTCGCTGGTCACTTTGGGTTACAAGCGATCGAGTTCATCAATCAGCACGCGGTTCCAAATGACGCCGTAGTGACCAGATGCGGGAACTATGTTGGTATTGTCTCTTGTTTTTCTTCACAATATCAGCACGGTACGATCCCACAGCGGCACAAAATCCCCGACTTCCCGGAATGGCGCCGGCTCCTGAGTGAGCAGAAGGCGTTTGAGGGGCTACGCAATGCAATTAACAAAGCGAAAGAGTTTCAGCGCAAACTGTGTGATAATCGCCGAAAGTGTTGCGACGACGGACGCCCCGAGCGTTACAAATGTGGGGCAGCCAATCAACGGTGTGATAGTGTGACGATACACGTGAAATGTGATGAGGCCATGGAGCGTCTAATGAACAATGGTATTGGGCCAAGTGGGAGACGCTACGAACTGCCAGCCCAGGCTAGAACGTTCTGCGGTCTGACACTGACGATGAATTGTCTAGGCGAGGGGCAGCGTTGATGCACGTTTTGAGCTACAACGAGTATGACGGGGTCGTGTCAGAAGTCGCTGTTGTCCTCACCAAAGTCGGGAGTGGAGGTTCTCATCAATGCTTAGTTTTAATGCCTGGTTCTTCGTGCTTGGCCTGTGGCTATACGGGGAGTGGACGGCTTGGCAGGAAGAATCTCTTTCCCTGCACGTCCTACAAATGACTGACGGATTCATGATCAACCGGGAGACGATATGGGACCAGTTATCTAGATATCACTTGTTTCCCCGTGCCGATGATGTTTTTATAGCCGGCGCGACGATTACGCCCGAGGCTTGGTCCCTCTTAAAGCGCCTACGCCTGCTCAGATATATAAAGATTCAGGACTGCACTTTCGAGGATGGAGTCGACGTTTCATTTGATCACTGGCGGTTTCTGGTGGACGTTGATATTATTAGGACGCGCCTCAACCGCAGATCGATTCGAAGCTTGGCGACACTTCCAGAGCTTAAGGGCATTTGTCTGTACGACGTTGGACTTTCAGGCCAATGGTTACGGGATTTAGGGAACGGGGTAAACATTGAAAGTTTGGTTGTTGGTGGAGACGCTATTACTGATGGGGACGTATGGCACCTAATTTCAGGTTGGAAAAATCTTCGTGAGTTGGGACTACCTGACACAAAAGTGACAGACAAAGTAGCGACATGCATCTCGCAATTACAACACCTTGAGGCGCTCGATCTATCGAACACAAGGATCACGGATAACACTTTAAGAGAGTTGCGCGGTCTTGAGCATCTCCGAGTGCTTAATCTGATAGACACCGCGGTTACCGACAATGGTATTGCCTATTTAGCTCACCACCGCGGGCTGGAGATGCTGCTTCTTGACAATACCAGAGTTACTGACCGCGTCTTGTCGTATTTAGAAACAATGAAATCGCTGCATGCTGTTTGGGTCACGGTCAACGGAACCAAAGTGAGTGCCGAGAAGTTTGCACGATGGGTAGCCAAGCGGGCAGAAGAGGAAGTTCGAGAAAAGGAATCCAAACAAAGGCTCAAAGGGTCCTTGATTTGGCTCAGCGGTGAATGTGATGAAATGCACCAGAAATGCACGCTTTCTGGCGTGGTCATTCTCGAAAATCGGTCTTCAACGCCTTGCCGGGTATGGTTGTCCGAGTTGCTTGTCATGGCCACGCTCCATGGTACGGCGGAGTATGACAGGAGACAATATGACGCACGTCGCGATTTGTTCCGTATAATTGACAACGTCTTAGGTTCAGATGCTGTCTTATACGCGAGATTACTGCTAGGTCCCCCCTTTGTATGGAAGGATATTGAGCCGCGAGGACATCTCACACTCCCGCTACGGTTCGAGGCCTCCGTGGATTGGATACCACGGTCTGAAGTAGAAACGATGGAGTTTGAGTTATCGTGTGACTGCCCCAGTGACACGCCTTTGGCCTGTTGCGATCGTGTGGTCGTTATCCGCGTGCCGCTTAAGGTTGTGTGGATCCGGAAGAATCGCCAGTGGGTGATGTATTCCGCGAGTATGGCTGATAAATCTGGAATGCCGAATATAGAGCACACGTTACACTAAATTGTGCAGCGATGAGTTACTGAATAAAGGTATTCTTTAAAACGGGGCACCTATGTGCCACACACAGAGACAACTGTGATCGTGAGTTGTCGGACATGATCGCAGGGTACTGTCGCGGGGGCGTAGAAACACAATAACTCGGCCGCTGGCTGAGCGAGGACCCGATCGGCTTTAACGGCGGCGATGGGAATTTGTATCGGTATGTGGGGATTGCCTTCAAGCCGCGAGGCTACTGCAAGCGTCCCAGTTGCACCGGGCCGAAAAGCCCCGAAGGCATCAACTTGGTGTCCGCCGTCAATTTGCGGATATTCGTGCGAGTTAGGCGTTTTTCCGCGGGCAGGGAAGCATCTCCGATAATCCGGTTCGGCCAGAAGTTCACAACCTCGATGCGCAAGCGATTCTTTCCCGCCCGGATCGCCCCGCTAATATCCACACGGAAAGGCGGCGCCCACACGATCCCACAGGAGCGACCATTGACGAAAACTTCCGCAAGCTCGCGGACCGATCCCAGATCAAGCCAAAGTTGGCATGTCCCCGTCGTCATCCAGGACTCCGGGACCTCGAACTCGTTCTCATATATGGCCGTGCCCGAATAATAACGGATGCCCGGTTCCGAGTGCTCCGTCCAACTGTCGAGCTTTTCAAAAATCACCGTGCCGGGACCGCCCCATTTGGGATCGAAGCTCACCCGCCAGGGCCCGGCGATCTTGGCGAGTGCGTTCCACTGCGGAAAGGCCGGACCTCTCTCCGCCGGATGGCGGGAAGTCGGCTCGCGAAAGATAACAAACCAGGAGCCGCAGGCTGCAAAATTGAGCGGAACGGATGTGCGGCCTTCATGCTCCGTGTACACTCGCGCGAATTGCCGTTCCCCGGTGACCGCGTTCCACAATTCGGGGGCTTTTCCGCTCACCCGGAATATGGCGGTAACCTGCTCCGGACGCGGATTGCGGTTCGCCACGAAATAGATATCCACTTCCCCGGCCCGGCGATGGATGTAGTCCAAATCCGACTCCGCATCTCCCCCCACAAACTCACAGTCTGGGGGAAGGCCGAGGGACTGGAGAACCTCACGTGCCGGTCGATCAGAAATGACTTTATCTTTATCCCAGAGTTCGGCCACCAGCCGTTGGTGCTCCGCCTCATCGTCGCTGAGACTGGGACATTCTTTCGGCCTGGGTCCCACGATCACAGCACCGGCCTGCGCCAATTCTGCCACTTTGCGAAGTACAGGGAGAGAGATCACGCCGTGCGAGGGTAAAACCAGCAGCCGATAGCTCATCCCGTCAGGAAGGACGATGCGACCTGCCTCCACTCTCGCCCGTGTCAGCAGCGCTTCTGCCGTGATGACATCGTAATCATACCCGGGCAAGATTCCGGCCGGATCCGATCGCTTGTGCTGGGCAAAGTTGGGCACGTGATCGCCGTAATAGTAACAAACGTCTGCCACAAACAGCCCCTGCTGGAGCATGAACTGGCAGCGATTGATATAGTCGAAGAAGGGTTTGGACTTTGCCCACCAGGTGACGTTGGGGTTAAGGTGCGTCCCGGCAAAATACTGAAGTCCCGGCACG
>NZ_JACIYL010000030.1 GCF_014359955.1 Thermogutta sp.
TCCCGTGGAGTGTTCGGCAGGACGGAGGCCCGCGTGGCGGCCGTCGAACGGGGCAGTCCCGCGGAAGCAGTGGGCTTTCGGCCAGGCGATCGGATCATCAGAATCGGATCACGGGAGGCCACATCGCCCCAGGAAGTGGAAGCCGAACTGGGGCGCTGCTTGGAACTGCTCTCGCGCGATGAGAGGGCATTATCTAACTCAATAAACCATATTTACTATCCTGCGAACTTTGGTACCGATAGTGAAAAAGTACCCGCCGTTAGTGTTAGCATTCTCCGCGGCGTTGCGGAACCGTTTGCGGGACATCCTCACCCGGATTTGTATGTCGATGAGAAAAGCCCCCATCCGGCCGGCCGATTCGGCTGCACGATTTGTCATGGAGGTGTGGGGCTGGCCACGGATGTGGCGGGGGCGGAGCATTTTCAAAAGCAGTCTGAATTTAAAGAAACGGCCACCTCTTTCGCGGCCTCGATCGATCCCATGCCGCCGACCTCACTCGTGGAAAGCCGTTGCTTGCGGTGTCACGAGAGGGTGTTTGATCTTGTCGAAACACGGCGACAGGAGGATTCGGTGGCTTCTCAACTGGTGACAGGCCGGCGACTTGTCGAACGATACGGATGCTATGCCTGCCATCAATTCGGCAGCGATGGGGTTGGCAGGGAGCGATTGGCCGCCGATTTGCAACTGCGCGGTCCGGCTGCGGAAGTGGCCGAGGAAATCCTCGCCTGCAGGCCGCCGCAAGGTGTGGCAACTGCTGCTCGGCAGGTCCTCCAATCGCCCGGGAATTCCAGGGGCGTCGAGGCGTTGAAAAAAGAACTGGAAGCCTGGCTTTCGGATCTCTCGAAAGTCCCGCCGCGATCTACAGAAGAGCGGATCCGCCAACTGGAAATCCACCGTCTTGCGGGAGTGCTTCGCTCTTCTCAGACGAGGTCGGACGGCCTGGGGAAACCCGGCCCCAGTTTGCGGCATGTAAGTGATCGTCTCACCCGGCCGCAGTTGGAGGCGATCATCGCAGATCCTCAGAGTGTTCTTCCGGGGGCGAAGATGCCCCGTTTTTTCGGCATTAATCCGCCGTCGTCTCATGCCGAAGTTGATGTGAACGGATTTGCCGCTGCGGAAATAGCGGGCATTGCGGAATACCTTGTGGCGCGGAGTCGCTCCGTTGAATCGTCGGCGCAGACAGGTTCTGGCCCCACGGCGGCCGCAGAAAATCCCACGACGAATCAGGTGGGTTGGGGGAAAATTCTGTTTGAAACGCAGGGTTGCCTGGCCTGTCATACCCATCGGGAATTTCCTGCCGCTTCGCCGGGACCGACTCTTGGCCCCGATTTGTCCGACCTGGGAAGCCGCTGGACTGGGCCGCGAGCCAGGGAATGGCTGGAGCGCTGGCTGGAAGACCCACGGTCGCTCAACCCCGACACGCGAATGCCCCGTCCCCAGTGGCGTGAGGATTCCTGGCTCTACAGGCTCGCTGGTTCAGAATCGGTAGTGGGCAATCCGCCGGGTGGCGAGAATTCCTCCGCACGTACTGCACCCTGGACACCGCGGTCTTTGATTCGGGCACTGGCGAGCTTCCTGTTGCAAGGAAGAGAACAAAACATGGATTCTGCCCGGCCCACCGTTGACGATACTCAAATCGACGCGGCAGTGACCGCTTATCTGGCGGAAGAATTTGGCCTCTCGCAGGCCCGGTTGTACGCTCAGCACGGCGTGGCTTCCGAGGAAATTGAACGGCTCAGCCCCGGCTTGGCTGTGGAATTAGCCGAGTTAGTGGCACCGCTTTCGCGGGAGAAAAAGCTGCGTTATTTGGGACGCAAGGCTATTGCCCGATACGGGTGCTACGCATGTCACAGTATTCCTGGCTTCGAAGGCCAAGCACCGATTGGCCCGGATCTTTCCACCTTCGGTCAAAAGCCCGTAGCCCTTTTGGATTTCGGTCATAGTGGGCAATTTCTGCAGGAAACGGCGGCGGGGAGCGCTCTCTATCGCGAAGCGAGCTATCGGCCGGAACTGGTGACGCTACTAGGGATGCGCCGTCGGGAAAGCGGGCTGTGGCTGAAACTGACGCAGCCCCGGGTTTTCGATTACGGGATAACATTCCAGAGTCCTCTCCATCGACTGCGGATGCCGCAGTTTCCCCTCACGCGAGAGGAGCGCTGGGCCATCATGACGTTCGTGCTTGGGTTGGATGGATTTGAGGCACCCCCGGAGTATTCACCCTACCAGGATCCGCGAAGGGGGGCACTCGCCCTGGGCAGGATGGTGATCGAACGTCACGGCTGTGAGCGGTGTCACATGCTCCGTCCGGAAAAATGGACTTTTCGCTATCTGACAGAAGAGCCGCCTGAGCCGCCGATGGCTCCGCAGCCGGAAACCCAAACGCAACCACAAGACATCGTGGGCTCCGCTCAAGCGAAGGGAGAGCCAGTTTCGGCGCCTCTTTCCGTGTTCAGTTTTGGCGTGGTTGTGGGACGTCCGCAGCGTGATTTCTCGGGTCGTCTTCTCGAAGATGTTGACGACTGGGACAATCCGCTTTACTTTTTCGAACCGTGGCGACCTGTGCGAGTTGGGAATAAGATTTGGCCTGTGGGACAGGCTGCCCTCCCGATCGCAAAACCGCAAATCACCGGCATCACTCCGCAGGATGGTGGTGCATGGGCCAACCAGCTCTACGGTCGGTTGGCGGAGTATGCGCAGCGACTGACGCTCAACGTGGGGCCTTCCGAGTTGTGGGGGGCCGTTCCACCACCGCTCTGTTATGAAGGGGTGGCCGTTCAGGAAGCATGGTTGCGAGCGTTCCTCCGCAGGCCGGTTTCCATTCGTCCGGCGGTTCCCCTGGCCATGCCCCTGTACGAGTTGAGTGCCCAGGAGATCGATTGGCTTGTGGATTACTTTCAGGCTTTGCATTCGATGATGCCGGAGCAGGAGGAGCCAGTGGCACGGCAGCCGGAAGCTGCGGTCCAGCAGCAGGAGCAGGAGTGGTTCCGTCGGCTCGAGTTGGCGGAAAAACTGATCCACGACACGAAAACGTACTGCGGAAAGTGTCATCGCTTTACGGCCGTGGGCGCTGGGGATCTAGCCACGCCGAACGAAGCGCCTGCCCTCGATGAGGTGTATCGCCGATTGCAGGCCACTTATATCAGCGAGTGGGTGAAGAATCCCCGGGCCATTCTGCCGTACACTGCGATGCCGATCAATTTTCCGCCCGGCGAGGAGCCCCTTGACCGAAGTGTCTTCGATGCGCCTCCCGACCAGCAGCGCCAGGCTGTGGTGGATCTCCTGCAAAATTACGATCGGTATTTGCGGCAGAAGTGTCTTTTTTCGCCCGATGCTTCGGGCGAGTAGGCCACGGAGTCGCGGCCCTGACCAACATCGGGCGAAGCCAGTAGTAACCAGCATTTGGCCGGAAAGCCCCTGGCGCCGTACAATGGGAAGATGCCACCCGGCCGACGCCAGAACGCAATGCGGGCAACCGCTTTATTCCTGAATGAGGGCCCCCAACCAGCTTTTGATACCCCCACTGAGTGCTGCCCGTGTATAGCAATGCTTCCGAATTGTCATCGCGGAGGGTTCAACAAAGGTCGCGGCGGAACGGTGAAAGGTGATGCCATGAGGAACGAATTGCGGCAAACACGGTCAAAAGGCGTTCATCCTGCGGGACACTTCATTTCACGATCCCGACACCGGCGGGAATTTCTCAAAAAGCTGGCGGCGCTGGGAACGCTCTTGAGTGTTCCACGACCTCTTGTTTCTTCCACTTTGCTGGGCGAGGGAGCCGGGCAACTGGGGGAGTTAACCGGAAGATTCATTTACGTGGGCACACCCCCGGAACGAAAGAAACTCAAAGTCGATAAGGATGTGGATTGCTGCGGGAAGTACGACATCCGGGACGAATCACTGATGGTGGGGCCAGATGGCGGACTGGCCAACGTTTACGTGTATCTGCGGAGCCGCGGTGTTCCGATCCCCCCCGGGCTGGCCGAAAAATTTCCCAAACGCGTGACTTTAGATAACCGGGACTGCATTTTTAAACCGCATTGTTTGGCGATTTGGTACACCGTTCAGGAATTTTATATTGTCAATTCTGATCCGATTGCCCAAAACGTGGCCTTCACCCCTTTGGGTGACTTGCCCGCCAATATTATTCTGGCTCCGGCCCCTGGTGAAAAAACAGACGCCACGTGGCGATTTCACCGCAGTCAAACGGAGCCCGTCCACATCGTGTGCAATTACCATCCCTGGGAAAGCGCCTATATTCTTCCGCGTGATAACCCCTATTTCGCGATCAGCGGGAGTGATGGAACATTTCACATTCCTTACCTTCCGCCGGGCGAATGGGAATTCCAGCTTTGGCAGGAACGCGTGCGGCAATTTGAGTTGCCCGGCTATCCGCGGGGGCGTTTCACGGTCACAATCAAGCCTGGCCTGAACGACCTGGGCACAATTCGTGTCAGTCCCGCATCGCTTCGGGTGACCTGAATATTCAGTATGCTGCGTGGATCAATTGTGTTAATGATTTAACTGTGCAACATGACATCGGCACGGGATGTTGTATCATTATTCAATATGATTTTCGCTGGCTCCGAAATATCGTTGACGAGAGCGTCACGTGGCAGAGGGTCGGCTGGCCGGAAGTCTGTCACCTGCGCAGTCTTGCTCGTCCTATCACTGAGTTTGGCTGGATGTAGTAAGCCGCGACCTGTGGAGTTTCGCTTGAACACGGAGGGACGCGATCCTGCGTCTATCTCGCCGGCCCAGCGTGAGGCGATTGTCAGCATGCTCACGGATCTCTTCGGCACTCCCGATGAGCCTCGTGTTCCACCCGGTGTCCATCTCGATCTGGAGCTTCTTCGGCGGGCCGCAGGACCAACCGGCCGCGATTTCAGCGGGGTGGAGCGGGGCCTCTATCGCAAGCATTGCGCCGTGTGTCACGGAATATCGGGGGATGGAGCAGGGCCTATCGCGGCGATGCTCAACCCCTATCCTCGCGATTTCCGCTATGGGATTTTCAAGTACACGTCCACCGTACTGGGGGCCAAGCCCACGCGGCAGGACCTCGAACGGACCATCCGCCGCGGCATTCCCGGAACAGGAATGCCGTCCTTTGCACCCCTGCCCGATGAAGATATTCAGGCACTTATTGAATATGTCAAATATCTTTCCATCCGCGGCGAAACCGAATTGTATTTGTTGCGGCTGGTGGTTGATGAGAACGAACTGCTTCCCCTCAACAAGGAAAGTGTCATCGACGAAGGGGTTCTCCCCGTGGCCGAAGCATGGGAAATGCCGGAGAAAGATCCCGAGCACTGGGTGGTAAAGCCGCAGCGGCCACATCTTGACGAGGCTCAGCTCAAGGCGGCGATCGAGCGCGGGAGACTCATCTATCAGGAACCACGCTCCCAGTGTGTGAAGTGTCATGGGCCGGAAGGACGGGGCGATGGCGAGCAAACCGATCTCTACGACGACTGGAACAAACCGAAAAAAGGTGTCACCGACGAACAGACGCGGGAACTTTCACGCTGGTTTTCCCTGCCCTTGCAGCAACTGAAACCTCGTAACTTTCAGGAGGGGATTTTTCACGGAGGCGGCCGTCCCGAGGATATCTATCTCAGAATCTATGTGGGGATCAAAGGCACACCGATGCCTGCCATGGGGCCGGCTCCCGGCCAGCCCGGCATTCTTACGCCCGAAGAAATCTGGGACCTTACATTCTATGTGCTGTCTTTAGCGCGAAAGACGGACCCAAAAAAGTAAAACTCGCCCTGTAAAAATTGAGTTGGATAGTTCTATGGAGCGTGGTGGTTCGGTTGACAGAGCGGCTGAACGAGGAACACGCTGGGCCTACCGGCTGGCCTGGGTCCTGTGGGCTGTGACCTTTCCACTGATCTGGATGGGCGGTTTTGTCACCACCTACAACGCTGGCATGGCCGTTCCCGACTGGCCCAATACTTACGGTTATAACCTGTTTCTCTATCCCATAGAAAGCTGGCTCAAAACCTGGGATATTTTCCTGGAACACAGTCACCGTCTGATTGCCTCCGCGGCGGGGTTTGTGTCCATCGCGCTGATGGTCATCCTCTGGAGGACGGGCTCCGCCCTGTTACGGCGGCTGGGTGTCGTGGTGTTTATCCTTGTATGCGTGCAGGGAATCATAGGAGGACTGCGGGTACTGGGACAGGAGCTTCTTCTGGCGAATTTGCATGGATGTGTCGCACCGCTTTTCTTCGGCCTTGTCACGGGAGTCGTCGTTGTCACGGGGCACGCGATCGCAGGTCCGGATCAATCGAAAGGACTGGGCGAGTGGTCGCTTTTTCGCGGTGGGGCAGCGTGGCGATTCCTGCTTGTGATGATTATCTATACCCAGATCGTCATTGGCGCCCAACTCCGCCACCTTCCGCCCACGCTGTCGCCACAGTGGGCGTTTTTCTGGACGATTGTCCACCTGATTTTCGCCGGTCTTATTGGGGTCGCCCTTGGCATCGTATGGTGGCGCGACCGGCGTGAGGATCGCTCAAAGTTACTCTGGCTGAAAATCTTGGGGGCGATCTATGCGGTACAGCTTACGCTTGGATTATTCACCTGGGTTGTCAATTATAACTTTCCCATTTGGTTTCTGAATTATTTCCTTGCTATTTCCTATACCGTCGTGCACGGGGGAGCAGCACAGGCACTCGTCACGACAGCACATACCGCGACGGGATCGCTGTTATTGGCCGCCGGTGTTGCTTGCTGGCTCACGGCTGGCCTGGATTGGAGTCCGCGGAACGTGCGCGTGCCGTCACCTGGCTGAGACCACCTTCAAGGCTGCATCGGGACAACCGTCAGGCTTTTAAACGGGAATGGTCATATAACAAACATCACTAACAGAAAGCGATGGACGTAAACTATCTGCAATAAGTGGTAATGAGCATGAGTAACCCTGGAGAACAAGTTGCGAATACTGTCGTGGCCATGGGCAATAAAAACCGGGAACTTGCCCGCCAGAACTCCTCGCCGGAAGTGGGCGTCGCGGGATGGCTTCAGGAATGGCAGGCTTTCCTGCGGATCCGCATCCTATTCAGCATCATCGCCACCATGGTCACAGCCGCTGCGCTGGCCGCTGAATCCGCGGGAGTTGACACGGCAATAGCGGCCAAACTGGTCAGTTTGATTGCCATCATTGTTGGTGCAGTCATTTTCAATCAGGTCCTCGAGAGTGAGTCTGACCGATTGATGCCGCGCACATCCCATCGACCTGTTGCTGCCGGCAGAATAAGGCGAAGTTGGGCGACCGTTTTGGGAGCCGTGTTGACGCTGATGGGCACGCTGGGATTGCTGGTGTCGGGCGACGTTGTCTTGTTTGTTCTGGGATTAGCAGCCTGGGCACTCTACGTCATTGTTTACACGCCTCTTAAGAAAAAAACGAGCTGGCAAACACCGATTGGTGCGGTCGTCGGGGCTGCACCGGTCATCCTGGGGGCGGGCTTGGTGCATGGCTATCACGTGCCCCAGGTGTGGACGCTCTTTACGCTCATTTTTTTCTGGCAGTTTCCTCATGCCATGGCGATCGCCACGCTGTATCAGGATCAGTTTGCGCGGGCTGGTATTCGGGTGGCACCAGTTGCCGACCCCAGTGGCCGACTCATGCGTCTCTATACCGTCGCCGGTCTGGTGGGATTGCAACTGTGCGTCATAGGATCGGTGATTTGGGGGGCCATCAATGCTGCGATGGCCAGCCTTTTGACCGCCGGGACAATCTATTTGACTTTCCCAACTATGGCGTTCCTTCGCAGCCCGGACCAGTTCCGCAGTCGCCAGCTTTTGCGGCACACGCTTGTGTATCTGTTTCTTTTAATCCTCATCTTCGCTGTGTTCCGGTGGTTCCATTGAACGAGCGCCGCGCAGTGTTGCCGGGAGAGGTGGCAGTGCGCGTCTCGCTGGCACAGGAGGTCTCGCCCGCGATTCTTTCCCACTCCCCAACGTGGTACGATAGTTACAGGGAAGACACAACACGTGCTCTGCGGGGGTCGGACCATGCGCGATGATCAATGGCAACAGTTGCAGCGCCTGATTGCAGGAGACAGCTCAAAACCGGCCGTGGGTTTCATCATCGATTCACCCTGGCTGCCGGGATGGTGCGGCATGACGATTCGCGAGTACCTGTGCAGCGAAAAAAAGTGGCTGGCGGCGAACCTGCGCGCGGTCCAGACGTTCCCGGACGTCTGGTTTATCCCCGGTTTTTGGGCGGAATTTGGGATGTGCACGGAACCATCCGCTTTCGGGGGACGCTGCCGGTTCCCGACCAATGAGTTTCCCCATATCGAGCCGGTTTTGCGAAGCTGGAGCGACGTCGACACGCTGACCTTGCCGGATTGCGAGCGCGATGGCCTGCTGCCATTCGTGCTGGAGCGCCTGCACCAGACGGAACCGCTGATCCGCGAGGCGGGACACCGCATCCGGTTTGCCGTCAGTCGCGGCCCTTTGAATATCGCCTCCTACTTACTGGGCCAGACGGAGTTTCTCCTGGGCCTTAAAACCGAGATGGATCGGGCACATCGGCTCATCGGGTTGATAACAGCATTCATTAAAAACTGGCTGACGTGCCAAAAAACACATTTTCCTGATATCGATGGCATACTTATTTTGGACGATCTGATAGGTTTTATCGGCAAAAAAGATTTTGAAGAATTTGTTGTCCCTTATTTGCAGGACATCTTCGCGACGTTGGATGTGAGCGTCAAGATGCTGCACAACGATGCCCATGGTCTGATTACGGCCCGGTATTTGCAAGCCATGGGCGTCAATGTTTTTAATTTTTCCCATGAACATGATATGGAAGACGTCAGAGATCTGGCAGGGCCGGATGTTGTGCTTATGGGCAATATCAGTCCCCGTGATATTCTCGCGGCGGGAACTCCGGAGGACTGTCGCCGAGAGGTTCGGCGGATCTGGGAATCGCTGACGGATCGATGCCGAATCCTCTGGTCGGCGGGAGGCGGCATGCCACCCGGGGTCAGTTCGGAAAATATTGAGGCCGTTGTATCCGAGGTGAGAAAACTTTCTGCACAGGTGGAAGCACCGAATGCTCCGCGCGGTTCACTTCGCACCGAAGCCAACTGAGTATCCTACCACTTGCTTGGAGCGTAAATCAAAGACAGGTGGACAATCAAGCGGTCTGCCACACCAAAAACGACATGAAGTATTCAGGTCGATAACGTGAGGTAATCCTGTCGTGTTGAGATCTGTTCCTCATGCTTTATTATGACATGTGGAAAGTTTTAGAGTTTTTAATTGCCAGATCATTTGAACGCTGCACACACGGTGGAATCGGTTTGGAACGGACCGGTGACCGTTTTGTGCGCCTCTTGTGCTTGATTGTCGTCGTCATCGTGAGTTTCGGCGAGCATGCGCCAGGTCAAATCATCGGCCTGTCGCTGACGCCGGAATATCAGCTTTCCAATGATATTCGGGTCAATGAGGCGGATGGCACTGTGCGGACACGCTTGGCGGAGATTGAAGAGGCCATCAAGGGCAGGCACTGGGATGAAGTGGTAGCGGGTATCCGGGAAGTCGTCACCAAAGCGGGGGATGATCTCGTCAATGTGACGGCCAGATTGAAGGGCGTCCCGCCGCGATATATTCCTGTCAGGGAGTATTGTCAGCTTCTATTAACTCAGTTACCGCAGGAGGGATTAGAAAAATACCGGCAGTTGGTGGATTCCAATTGCCGACTGTGGCTGGAAAAGGGGCTGCAATCGGAGGACGAATCGCTCCTGCGTCGTATTTGTGATGCTGAACTGGCCAGCAATTATGCCGACATGGCTCTGTGGTATCTGGGGGAATGGTCGTTGCAGGCGGGGCTGCCGGATCAGGCCGAATTCTTTTGGCGGCAGCTCTTGCCGGTTGATCGGCGGTCGGGTGAGTTGTTCACGTGGCGGTCCGTTGCGACATGTCGGTATTCGGCAGCGGCTGTTCGTGCCCGACTGATTTTGGCGACTATCTTGGCGGGCAGGCTTTTCCAGGCAAGGCGAGAACTGGCTGAGTTTGCAACGGTTCATTCCGGTGAGCGCGGTCGCATGGCAGGACGCGAGGCGGACTTGACCGCTACTCTGACGGGTCTTCTGGCAGATGCCGAACACTGGCCACAGCCGCCGGGCGTCAAAAGCTGGACCACATTTGCACAGAACGGCAGGCGATTGCCTCAGATAGACAAAGAGTTTGATATTATCGGCATAGCCTGGCGAGCAACACTGCCCCCGCTGCCCCGGGCGGTCATCACCCAGTGGTCGGAAGTTCCTTCGGCACGGCTGCTGGCGGAAAACCAGCGGCCGCTGGCATATTTCCCAGTAATTGCCAAAAATGCTGTATTTATTGCTGGATTAGATCGCATATATGGTTTTAATTTGGAAAACGGCCAGCCCCTGTGGGGTCTGAAATCGCCAGAAATATTCTCGGCAATTTCCGAGGATCGCGAACAGCTTATTCCCGTAAACACAATTGGCGCAAGAAGAACGACAATCACCGTGGATCGGGACGAGTTGTTTGCGCGACTTGGTTCACCGGTGACCATCCAGCCTGCCCTCCTTCCTGATGCGGTACGCCAAAAGAATGTTTTGGTGGCTCTCGACCTGGACCAGGAGGGAAAGCTGCTGTGGTCCCGCGATCCGCCCGAGGAAGGGTGGGCCTTCGAGGGGGCACCGCTGGTTGTCGAGGACAATGTCTATGCGGTCTTGCGGCGGGCAGACGTGCCCTCTCACATATATCTCGCGTGTCTCGATCGGGAAACCGGTGATAGAAGATGGTTGCGATTTATTTGCGCGGCGGATACTCCCGGGCGATCCATGCTTTATGAGATGACTCATCTTTTGCCGACGGTCGCCCAGGATACTGTTTTCCTGACCACGAATGCAGGGGCTGTTGCCGCAGTTTCGCGGGAGACGGGAGCCATTCGATGGATCACCTGTTACCCGCGGATCCAGCGGGGAGACCTGGCCGTTTGGGAGCCTTTTCGCTATCGGGAGCCAAATCCCGCCGTCTATTGCGATGGTGAACTTTATGTGGCGCCGACGGATACAACAAATGTATTGGGAATAGATGCGTTTACTGGAACAATCCTGTGGAGTACAGGATCAGACGGGGAAAGAATCGAATATTTGATCGGCGTTCTCAATGACCATCTTATTGCGGCAGGGGATCGGCTGTACTGGATCGCGTTGCACGGTCCGCAGGCCGGCAGAATTGTCGCGCGGTGGCCAATGGGAGCGGAGTATCTCGGACATGGGCGAGGAATCATCGCGGGAGGCTCTGTTTACTGGCCGACGCGCGGTGCCATTTATGTGATCGACGGACACACGGCCGAACCCAAACGTGTTATTCCACTCAGTCCCTGGCACGTGGAAGGTGGGAATCTCGTCTCTAGCGAGGGCTACCTGTTGGTCGCTTCCTCACGGGAGATCGTTGCATTCCGGACCGCGCCCATTTCGGTCTCTGCGGTGGGGACAGATGCATCAGCCAGAAGGAGTAAATAATGAAAACGTTGTGGTGGCATATATTCGCGATTATAAGTATGTCCCTGAGCAGTGCGGCGGTGTATGCTCAGGAGGCCGTCCCAGTTCTGCGCTGGGATTTTGAAAACATTGTTGAGGGACAAAACGCCCCCCCGCTGCCGCCCGGCTGGATTCCTTCCTCGCAGCAGGGGATCGCGGTGGAGCGGACGGGCCAGGGCAACATGTGCCTGCACGTGTGGGTTGATGAGGCCGGTGGATCGCAGAGCCGGAATATTCGCTATCGCTTGCCCGTTGACAAACTGCGTGGGCAGCGTGTTCGGATCAGTGCGATCGTTCGCGCGAAAGCGGTTTCGCAGCCCCCTAATCCGTGGAACGGCATCAAGTGTATGCTGCGTATGGAATCGGGAGGGGAAATCCAGTGGCCACAAATAAAACTGCCGGTCGGAGACTTCGACTGGCGCCCCGCCCAATTGGTGGTGGCCGTGCCGGAAGATTGCCAGCAGATCGATCTCATCGTGGGCCTGGAAAATGTGACGGGCGAGGTGTGGTTCGACAATATCGCGGTGAACATTATTCCCAGAAAGAAACTCAATTGTCAGAACGGGGAAGTATTTAAAGGCCACAATCTGCCCCGTTTGCGTGGGGCCATGATTGGTCCGCATATGACCGATGCCGACCTGCTGGAATTCGGCAAGGTCTGGAAAGCCAACCATATCCGCTGGCAACTCATTTGGAACGGTTTTCCGCATAGTCCCGCCGATACTGCCACCCTCGACGAATATCGGCAATGGCTGGATGGCGCATTGCAGCGACTTGAAGCTGCTCTGCCGGTTTGTCGGGAGGCCGGAATTTTGGTGACAATCGATCTCCATACTCCGCCGGGTGGCAGAAATAAAGCATTGGAGTGCCGTATCTTCCACGACCGCGAGTTTCAAGAAGCGTTCATGAATATCTGGGAAAATATAGCACGGCGTTTTGTGCATAGCGACGTGGTCTGGGGATATGACCTGGTGAACGAACCGGTCGAAGGATCGGTCCCAGACGGGTTGATGAACTGGCAGCAGCTCGCAGAGGAGACGGCACGCCGTGTCCGCGCGATCGACCCCAGGCACGCCATTATCATTGAGCCGGCTCCGTGGGGAAGCCCCTCATCGATCGCGCTTTTCGATCCCATCGATGCACCGGGTGTAGTATACAGCGTTCACATGTACGTGCCGCACGCGTTCACTCACCAGGGGGTCTATGATAATCCAATGGGTATTGTCTATCCGGGGACTATCGATGGTAAATGGTACGATCGGGATACGTTGCGCAGGGTGCTTGAGCCCGTTCGGCGGTTCCAGGAGGAAAACGGGGTCCACATTTATATAGGTGAATTCAGCGCAATTCGCTGGGCACCGGGAGATAGTGCCTACCAATACCTGAAAGATTGTATTGAGATTTTCGAGGAATTTGGCTGGGACTGGGCATACCACGCTTTTCGGGAATGGGATGGTTGGAGTGTGGAGCACGGGCCCGACCGCAATGACAGAAGTCGAACAGCGACACCGACGGACCGGGCTCTTCTCCTGCGATCTTGGTATGCCAAAAACGTCAAACCCGAGTTTTCCGAGAGGAAAAATGATTAACGGGCTTACCATAGTGGTGGATCTGATATTTACCATTAATTGGGAATCAGCTTCTGAATAAAAGGATAGTGGCATGAACGGCGATCAGAAGGCGCTGGAACAGCTCACGAATGCGTATGCCCGGATCACAAGCGAGCTCTCCAAAGTCATTGTCGGGCAAAAGGATGTCATCGAGCAGCTCATTATCGGGTTATTTTCTCGGGGGCACTGTCTCTTGGTGGGTGTCCCGGGACTGGCCAAAACGTTGATGATACGAACCCTGGC
>NZ_JACIYL010000300.1 GCF_014359955.1 Thermogutta sp.
CGGGAAGTGCGGCAGGCCATTGAGCGGTTTCCCGATCGTGCGTTCGGCTTTGTCTATTTGAATCCCAACCACCTTCAGGCCAGCCTGGACGAATTGAATCGCCACGTGGCCGATGGGCCTATGGTGGGCGTGAAGCTTTGGGTAGCAAAGCGGTGTGCCGATCCTGCTCTGGATCCTCTGGTGGAGCGTGCCACAGAGCTGAAAGCGGTCGTCCTTCAGCACACCTGGCTGAAGACGACGGGCAACCTCCCCGGGGAATCGACGCCCCAGGACCTTGCCGTTCTGGCCCGCCGCCATCCGGAGACGACATTCATCGCCGCCCACAGTGGTGGCAATTGGGAGTACGGTCTTCGGGCTGTTCGCCCATGTGGGAACGTCTTGGTGGATCTGTGTGGATTTGATCCCACGGCGGGTGTAACGGAGATGGCGGTACGGACACTGGGCGCCGAACGGGTTCTTTTCGGTAGCGATGCACCCGGCAGAAGTTTCGCCACCCAACTGGGGAAGGTGCTGGGGGCCGATATTTCTGCGGACGCCAAACGTCTGATCCTCGGCGAGAATCTGCGGCGGATCCTTTGGCCGATTTTGGAGCGAAAGGGTATCCGACTATGAACGGCAGTGAGAGCCCATGGAGACTGGATCGCCGGGCGTTTCTCGTTTCGGCGGGGATCATGGGGACAACCCGGGGCAGAGTCGCTTTCGCCAGGATCCCCGAAGAGCAGGACACCCTGCTTGAACACCTGGAGCAAGAACCTCCCTGGCCTCTTGTGGACACGAACGTCTCCTTGTTTCGGTGGCCATTCCGCCGACTCCCGAACGACACAACACAAAAGCTCGTCACCACACTGAGGTGTTATGGAGTGGTCGAGGCATGGGCGGGAAGTCTGGAGGGGGTGTTTCATGCGGATATGAAGGGCGTCAATGAGCGGCTGATGGAAGAGTGTGCTCGCTGGTCTGACCTGTTGCGCCCGTGCGGCACGATTCACCCCGGGTTGCCCGATTGGGAGGAGGATTTTCGTCAGTGCGTGGACGATTGGGGAATGAAGGTCCTTCGTTTGTTTCCCAATTATCACGGGTATTCGCTGGACAGGCCGGAAGTGGAGGCCGTGCTGCTGATGGCGGCAAAGCGGAGGGTGCTTGTGCAAATCGTCGTGGAGATGGAAGATCCGCGGACGCAGCCACGCCTGTTCCGCGTGCCACCGGTGAATCTGGCTCCTTTGGAACAACTCCTCAAGAGAGTCCCGGATGTCACCATTATGCTGCTGAACGGCCACCGCACGTATTCGCCGACACAACTGAGACGCTGGATGGAGAGCGGCCGCGTCTTTGTGGATCTGAGCATGCTGGAGGGTGTCGGTGGGATCGAGCGCCTTGTGGGGACAGTCTCTGCAGAGCGGGTGTGTTTTGGGTCATTTGTGCCGTTGTTCTATTTCGCGGCAGCACGGTTGAAACTGGCGGAGTCGCGGCTGGCACCTGAGGTACAACAGGCCATTGCCAGTGGTAACGCACGGCGTTTGTTGGAGGGCCTGCTCGCCGGCTGAGCGGTGCTGGGGGTTGGCACCAGGAGCCCATTATGCAGCGCGAGTTTGCTCGTTGAATCATCCCGACTTTTCTCAGGATCTGTAAGGATCTTTGACTGAGCGAAGGCTCGACTGGTGGGCAAAATTAATAACAACAGGCTCGTCCGTTCGGAGAGGCAGCGGTCGTTTTTCTAGGGATTTCCACCGATTCGCGGCGTGGCTTCTCGATAGTGCGCGGGTATCCCCCGGCGGGGTGCCGCGCAAATGAACGCGCTCCGTGGAGCGGATCGTTTTCGTTTTTCCGTTCCCGACGTAAACTAAAGTTATGTGGAACAGGCGGAAAATGATCGTTTTCTCGACACAAAATAGTACTTACAACAGTAGTACTTACACCTGCGCCGGTATGTCTGTCGGGCGCCCGCCCGATGGTCGGTTTCCTGACGGCGGGTCGGCATGGCAGGGGTTGGACGAACCCTTTGACAAAGGGGGTGGATATGGCAGGCACCATTGAGTTTTTATGTCCGAACGGCCACCGTATTCGGTGTGGGGAAGATCGGGCGGGCAAGCCAGCCAAGTGTCCGAAATGTAACGTGAAATTCCTGATTCCGACGCTGGAGGAGATTCGCGCGGCGCAGGGGAGTGAAAATAGCGGGGCGGCCACGTACTCACGCGATCGCACACGGATTCAGTTCCTCTGTCCCAACGGGCATCGCCTGTTTGGCTCGTCGGATTTGCAGGGCCGACCGGGGCAGTGTCCCGAGTGCGGTGTCCGCTTCCGGATTCCCGTGGTGGAGGAACTCTCTGAGCACGAAGCAGAGGAAGCGATTCCGCTCAGTCTCGCCCCAGAACCTTCGCCCCATCTTGTGGCGGGAACGGGGCTGGGGGATTCCGCGGTTGTTCCCGACAGCGGTCTCCATCTGGAATTGTTTCCCAGCCGGTTACCGGGCGATAGTCGGGTGGAAATGCGGAGCGACTCTTCCCGGGGCGATCAGATTGCCGGGCAAAGTTTTGGCGAGCTGTTTCAGAAAGTGTGGGCCAGCCGACCCATTGCCAGCACCGTGCAAATCCGGCTGGAAGACGGGCAAACCATGACGGTCCTGAAATTCCGGCCGTTCGGACACAACGGCGAATATGCGGCCTTCATTGTGGAGGATTCGGCCCTTGGGGCGGGATTGGTCGTGATCCCCTGGCAGGCCGTGCGAATGGTGCACATCAGCGGTGTGAAGGAGTTTCCCTCGCAGATTTTTGGCTGACCCGAATCGCCTGGCGCCGTTCGCCGATTTCTGTGCAGAGGGGGGATCCTCTCGAAAAAGTGTGTTTTCCGGGGGAGGTGTTTGACTTTTCCCGCTGCTCTGTCCCGACCCGGAGTGGGCGGCTCTTCACGGGTTGAGGACGGGTTCTCCTTCGGCCCGAACGTCTCTTCCGTCTGGATTCTGACGGACAAGCAGAACCCTCGTCCCTTTTTCTCGGCTTAGCGCTGGGAAGTGGCCCAGGTGTCAGGAACGACGTTTTAGGGGTCGGCACATCTTTTGAGTTGTGGAATTTGCTGTGGCTGCAGGTCAAAATAAAAGGGCTGGGCGGGGAGAGTCTGCCGGGTTCACGGGGCTTACTCGGAAGATGCCAATCGGAGAGACAAAACCCGGAAAGAGGGAATTTTCTCCGCGTGAGGCGTGTGGAATAGGGAGGTTCAAGATTTTGCGCCAATTGATGGTGGGCCTGATTATATGACGCTTTGAGTGGCCAATATGTCTGATCTTGTGCGGGTACTGGGAACATCCCTTCCAACGACGCCTGCCACGGGAAGTTTCGTGGCGCCGACGCCCCTTCAACGGGAAACGCTGCACGGGCCGCCGAAACCTTCGGACGTTTTGCACGCGGTGCGGCGGCGCTGGTGGTTGATCTTGATTTTGGGATTCGCAGCGAGCGTGGGGGTGATGGTCTTTGCCTGGCGGACCATTCCCGTGGAATACACAGCTACGGCGTGGTTGCAGGTTTCGCTCGAGAGGCCGCACGTCCTTTTTGAGACGAAAGACGATGATCCGCTGCTCCGTAACAGGCAAACGCAGACAACCCTCGTGACCAGTAACCGAGTACTGACCGCGGCACTGCAAAAGCCGGGGATCAGTCAGCTTCCCTACATTCGCAACCAGGTCGATCCCGTCATGTGGTTGCGGCGCAATCTGCGGGTTCGATTTGCCGATCAGGCGGAGATTTTGGAAATCAGCATGACGGGCGACGATCCCGAGCAAATTACGGCGATCGTCAACGCCGTGAAAGACGCCTACATGACCGAAGTAGGGGATGTCAGTCGGACTTATGCCCTGGAGCGAAAGAAGCTGCTGGAAGCCAATTACGCGCAAACTCTGGAACTCGTCAAAAAGCGTGACCAGCGCTATCGGGAACTGGCCAACGCGGTGGGAAGTCCGGATTCCGAGGTGGCCCGCAAGAAAGCCCTCACGGCGCTGGAAACGCTGGCAGATCATCGTAAACATGTGAACGAATTACGGCAGCAAATCAGCGGTTTGGAGCGTCGGATCGCCATTTTGCAGAGCCGGCTCCGTTATCTGGAAGAACACCGTCCGCAGACCACCGAAGAAGAACGGCGGCAACGCGACGAGGCCGTGATCCGGCAGATTGTGGAAAACGCCCTGCGGGCGGATCCCTGGATTGCGGCGGCACAGGCGAGGTTGAGTTATCTGGAGACGCGATGGTTCGAAGAGCGGCAGCGGGCGGCGCAGGGCGAAAAGGCTCCCAGTGTCCAGCGAATTCAGGAAGAAATGGAGACCCTGCGAAAAGGTCTCGAGCAGCGTCGCGCAGAATTGACGCCGCAGCTCGAGGAATTTGCACGCGAGCAACTGGCCAAGGGGCGGGCGGTAGCCCCTCCCACCGAAGCGGAGCAAATTCAGGCCGAGATTGCCCAGGCAGAATTGGAGAAAGCCGTCCTGGAAGACGAATTGAAGGTGGCCCTGGAGCAGTTTGAAAAGGAAGCGGCGGAGGCCGAGCAACTCGGCAGGTACTCTGCCGATCTGGAGGCGGAAAGGGCGGAGGTAGAACGGCTGAAAGCCATCGCTGCCCGTATGGGGGACGAGCTGGAGCGGTGGAATATCGAACTTGCGGCGCCCCCACGAGTACGAGTGCTGGAGGAAGCCAGCACGCCCAGGATCAGCAACATCAACGACAAGTATCGGTTGGTGTCATTCTTGGGGCTGATGGCATTTCTGGGGACGGGCGCCGCCGTCGTGCTGCTCGATTTCCTCCTCAGACCGGTGAGCTCTGCCTATCAGATCTCTTACGGTCTGGGGTTGCCGGTGCTTGGAGAT
>NZ_JACIYL010000301.1 GCF_014359955.1 Thermogutta sp.
CTTCATGAACCGCAGTCCGTCCGCGGCGAGTTGGCGTTCTGACTCGTACATCCGGCGCCAGATTTTGGTGGCGGGGACCAGTTTTTCCAGCGCCAGCCCGAACGCCTCGATGACCATCGTGTTGTTGTAGCCAATCTCATGCAGGGTGTCGAAAGTTTCCTGCCATCGGACGTTTCCCGTCCCGGGGGTGCTGCGATCATTTTCCGAGATGTGAACGTGGACGAGGTAATCCTTCAGCGCACGGATGGCTGCCGGTATGTTTTTTTCCTCAATATGCGAGTGGAAGGTATCATACATCATTTTGCAACGCGGATGGTTGACATCCCGGCAGAAACGGGCGCCGTCGGCAGCGGTGTTCAAGAAATAACATTCAAATCGATTAAGATATTCAACGGCGAGAGTGACCCCGACTTTCTCGGCATGTTCCGCCACCTCGCGCATGGCCTCAACGCCCCATTTCCATTCATCTTCCGTGGGGCCCCGGCCGGTGAATTCGCCGAGAGCCGAGTGAAATGGCCCAGCCATAATCTCGGCGCCGAGCATGGCGCAGCAATCGAGATTCCGTTTGTTGGCCTCGATGCCCCGGCGACGGATTTCCGGATCGGAACTGATCGGGTTGGCATCGGCCGTGCGAACCGCTGTGGCTGTCCGCGCAAGTCCAAGCTCATCGAGACGTTTGGCCCACTTTTTGTAATTGGCCTCGTTGTCGAGATCAAAGACGGGAAGTTCAACGAGGTCAAACCCTAACTCTTTGACATCGTCGAGAAGGGGCAGGTACTCGTCGCACAGGGTGTCGGTCCACAGCAGCAGGTTGATTCCGAATCGCATGGTCGTCCTCCCATTCTTCTTTGCATGATACGTCAGGGCTATGCCCATCCGCGCCACGAAAGTGTGCCTTTATTCTGCCATGGCTATACGGACCCGTCCAGTGCCTGAAGGAGCTCTTTCGCATGGGCGGTGACAATCGGGCGTGACGCTTCGACCGCATTCTTAAAAGAATCAGAAAGATTCGGCAGCCGCAACCGGCGCATGACCTGATTGAGCCGTCGCAGGAGGCACTCACTGTCGGCATAATCGAAGAGAATTTTCTCCCGGCAAAACAGGCGGATAAAGCGTCCGAGCCCGCTGACCGGATGACCAAGAATTACGCCTGCTGCCCACTCCGTCCAGTCCGGATCAACGCTTTCCAGATCGGCGTAGTAGCGGGCGACATCCCCCCGCCGCGCCTGGACGAGCTGTGCGTCGAGCAGGACTTCCACCAAAAGATGGGAAAGGAAGACAGGTGGAATTCCCACGCCATTGAGAGACGGACGCACTTCCTGAAGCACGGCTACCAGGCAACGGGAAAAGGCCTCGCAGTTGTGAAACCGTCTGTCATCATCAAGGTGTTGCTTGACTCCGGCGATCAGTTCCAAGACATTCTGGTCTGCCTGGTGAGCCGCCTGATCGAGCCGCTGGGGCCGAAAACGGAGACGTCGATTGACCACGGAAAGCCAGTCGGGCAGCGCTGTGCCCGTCACAAATCGCGGTCGGCCGACGAATCTAAAGGCGTGAGCAAAATAGTTCATGGTATTTTATAGTGTGACCAGAAACGTGCCTGTGCGCGAGGCGACGGGATACGGGGAAGAAAATCCTATCCAAAAATGTCCCGCGCATTGTCGCGCCGTTGCGGTTGGGCCGAAATGTATTATCATATGCTCCAGAAATATTATTCACCACTCTCAACCGCGTTGGAGGTCTTAAGCTATGTTTCGCCCGAGCTCTCGACTTGCATGGATTCTTGCTTGTTGTATTGCGGTCGTTTTTAGCGGAAGTTTTGCACGCGGAAAAGAGGTCGGACAGAGTGCACGGCGGCCGAATATCCTGTGGATTTGTTCGGATGATCACGCCGCGTATGTCACAGGATGTTACGGCAATCGAATTGTCAGGACACCGCACATCGACCGCCTCGCCGCTGAGGGTATTCGATTTGATCATGCCTTCTGCAATGCCCCCATTTGTACTGCTTCTCGCCAGTCATTTATTACCGGACGTTATCCGCGGAGTGTGGGAGTGACTCTGCTGAAAACGCCGCTTCCGCAGAGCGAGGTGACACTGGCGGAGATGCTCAAAGAGGTCGGCTACGAGACGGCAGCCTTCGGCAAAATGCATTTCAACAGCCCGCTCAAGCATGGATTCGATTTGCGATTGGACTTGCCGGACTGGCAGAAATGGCTCAAACAACAGCCGAAGCGCCCACTGCCTCCCGGCGTGAATGTGCTTCCTCCATGGCGGCCCTTCAAGGATCCGGCACGCATATGGCTTAACAGTATGTGCTGGCCGTATGGAGCATGGGACAGCGAGATGTCAGGGACATTTTTTGCCCAGAAGGCGGCCGAGTTCCTCGCCAGTCCTCACGAAAAACCGTTTTTCCTGATGGTCAGTTTCTATGAGCCGCATTCCCCATTTCGTTTTCCGGTGGAATACCGAGGCCGTCATCGGCCGGAGGAGTTCACCGTTCCGGAAGTGGGGCCGGAAGACGATGATCAAATTCCCGCCATTTTTCGTGACTTAACGGATGATGAGAAACGCGGAATAAATGCGGCTTACTACACGTCGGTGGAGTTCATGGACAAAAATGTGGGGATTGTGCTCAAAGCCCTGGAGGAAAGCGGGCTGAAAGACAATACGATTGTCGTGTACATCGGAGATCACGGATACATGCTCGGTCATCACGGGCGATTTGAAAAACATTGCAGTTATGATCCGGCGATTTCTGCACCGCTCATCATGCGGTATCCACCTGTCATTAGACCGGGGAGTTCCACCAAGGCCCTGGTCGAGTTCATCGATATTGTGCCCACCCTTCTCGACCTGTGTGGGGTTCCCATTCCAGAGCGTGTCCAGGGAAAGTCATTGCGACCGCTCTTGACGGGGGAAACGAACACCCATCGCCCCTACGTCATTGTGGAATATGCCCACAACGACGAAATCTGCATCCGGGACGAGCGATACAAACTTGTGTACATGCGGGGTAAAAGAGTCCGAGATGATGGTTATGATCCGGGACGTCCGCTGCCGGGCGTCACAATAAAACTGTTTGACCTGGCGAGTGATCCGGGCGAGTTGTACAACCTCGCCAATCGGCCGGAACATCAAGAGCGAATCAAACGTTATCTCGATATCCTCGCCGACCAAATCAGAAAGACAGAGCGCCATCCGGAGCAACTGCCAAAAACGAACGATCCGCTCGAGATCATTGAATATGGAGTGCAACCGCACGACGTGACCAGCGCCGAGGAATGATGGCATCTGTCAGCCTCAGCCGCCGGGTTTTTAGCACACACGAAAGGCCTGCTTACTGTTCCGCGTCCAGTTGCACGGGAACATCCAGTGTGCGGCCCTGGCGGATTATCCGGAAGATGGCTGTTTCTCCCGGCCGTTTAGTGTCGAGAATACTCAACATATCATCGACGGTTTTTACGGGTTTTCCGTCGATGGCGATGACCAGATCGGCTGTTGAGCGGTCGATGGTGGTCGACTCAAAAACCAGAGGCCCCTGACGCCTTGTCCGCTTGACTATGCGGAATCCCTGAAGACCGGCTCGCTCGGCTGCGCCGCCTGGTTTCAGAACCGCCAGGAGTACGCCCTGATCCGTTTCCAAGACCTGAAGTATCCCGGCGTCCGCACGGATAACCCTGCCGGTACGGATAAGCTGGGGAACCACGCGAGCGATTGTATTAACGGGAATAGCAAAGCCCACTCCGGCACTTTCTCCCGTCCGGCTGGCGATAGCAGTATTCATGCCGATCATGAGTCCATGACTGTCAAGAAGTGGCCCACCTGAATTTCCCGGGTTAATGGCCGCATCAATTTGGATCATCTGTTTGAGCGTCCGCTTCGTTCTGGGATTGGGGAGGGAACGATTGAGACTTGAAATGATGCCCGTCGTCAGGGTTCGCTCCAGCCCAAAGGGATTTCCGATGGCGAAGACACGCTGACCCACCTTTAAATCCGTTGAATCGCCGAACACCACGGGAAAGAGCTTGTCGGAGGGGGCATCGATCTTGAGCACCGCGATGTCACTGGGGGGATCGGCACCTACGAGCTGGGCATCGTATGCCATCCCATCGAACAGAGTGACCGAAATGGCCTGGGCATTTTCCACGACGTGGTAGTTGGTCAGGATGTGTCCCTGGCGATCGATGACCGAGCCACTACCTTCTCCCTCGGCAATAACGTCCATAAAGAAAAAGGCACTGCCCTGGATGCTCTTGGTGCGGATGTTGACGACGCCTTTGTTCGCCCGTTCGTAAACGCCGATGTTGATCAACTCTTCTGGGGAATACTGTCCAACCGGGGGCAGGAACTGCTCCCAGGGGCTGACGGTCTGTTCCAGTGCAATGGTTGCTGTTCCGCCGGGTGGATTACTCGGGGAATACGTGCCGGATTGGGACGGCTGTGCGAACAACTGTGAGCGAGCGCCTGTGATGACCTGATTTTGTGCCAGGTGGATCGGCGGTGCGTGGGGCTGGCTTTGGCCTCGCGCCGAGAGCGCCCAGGCGAGAAGACCTCCTGCTAGCGCACTCAAAAGACAAGCCACCGCTGTCCAACGCATGTCACCCTCCTTATTCTGTCGCCATGGGCAGAGAACTGTTGCGGGGCGACCCCCCTAGGTTTCCAAAAATGCGAGCCAGTGTCCGACTCTTCCCGGACAGGAGCAGTTTGTTTCACTTTAGCGAAGAGCAACTGCCGGGAAAAGGGCGTAGGTGCCCCTACAGTCTCTGTCAATCTGACTGAGTTCTGGTGAGTTCTGAAAGAGACTGGGAGAGCGCTCCGAGGGCGTGCTCGATGGTGG
>NZ_JACIYL010000302.1 GCF_014359955.1 Thermogutta sp.
TCGACGCGCTCCAGGAAATCTCCCGTCGCATCAGCGAGACGGTGATGGATGTTTACAATGTGGCACGGCAGGAGCTGTATTCCAGTGTCCCGTTTGAGCATAAGGTGCTCAGTCTGGAACTGCCTCTGCGTATGGTCACGGCCGAAGAAGCTCGGACGGCACAGGAAGAAGCTGCTAAGCTGGCCGATCAACCTGCCCTGCGGATGAAGATGCTCTGGTATCAGCGCGTCGCCGAGCGCTACGAGAGACAGCAGCAGCTTTCCAATGACCAGTGGAAAAAGTCCTACGAGATTCATGTGATACGGCTCGGGGATGTGGCGATTGCTACCAATCCCTTTGAACTGTTCGTGGACTTCGGTCTGCAAATTCAGGCCAGGAGCAAAGCCACGCAGACCTTCGTGATCCAGCTTGCGGGCGCGGGCACATATCTGGCGACGGACCGCGCGGTTGCGGCGGGCGGATACAGTGCGGTCGTGGAGAGCACAGAAGTCAGTCCGGAAGGCGGACAGATCCTGGTGGATCGAACCGTGGAAGCGATCAATACTCTTTTCGGACAGTGAGGTGTGCCTTACGAGGAATGGGGTATTCACCTATGGAGAAAGACTGGGATGGCAAGAAACATTTCGGCAAGATGTTCGTTGCTGACAGGCGGGGTGATGATAAGCTTCCCTCCACTGTGAAAGGGTGACGTATGAGAATCCAGCGATCGACATTGTTCGTCCAAAAAGCGTCCGTGGCGCTGGCGATTTCTCTCGGCCTCTTGTTGGGGCTGACTGTTCGCGGTGCAGATCGCGATCAGAAACCGCTGACACTAATTGTGATCGAGTTGAAACAACATGGTCTGGCGATGCTGCTGGAGACTCCGGAAGGTCGGCATTACCTCATTGATACCGGGGGTGGTGGGGATCGGGATACCGTGGCGGCATGCCTCACCGAGCATCATGTGGACCAGATAGCGGGAGTCGTAATCTCTCACCCGCACGGCGATCATCAGGGCGGTGTCCCGGCTGTTTTCGAACGCTGGCCGGTGAAAGAGTTGATCGTCTCTCCGTTTGTGCGCAAGGTTCCCGAAAAGCTCAAGACATCCGAGACGGAGTTTTCGCTGGGGCTACAGAAGCTGGCCGAGCAAAAGGGCGCCCGAGTCACGGAAGTATGGCGGGGAAGCCGTCTTGAGTGGGGAGCCGATGTGCATGTGGAGGTCCTCTGGCCGCCGGAAGAACCTTTTTTGACTCCGAATCCCCAGCCGCATGGAACCTATAACAACAATTCGCTTGTATTGAGAGTGCAGTACAAGGCCGCGGTCTTTCTGCTTCCCGGAGATCTCGGAAACGAAGCGGCAGCCGTGCTGGTCAGGGAATCTCCTGCAAAGCTCAAAGCGCACGTGGTCATTGTGCCCCATCACGGGTTTTTTGGTAATGCCGATTTTGCCAAGGCGGTTCAGGCGCAGGTGGCGATCGCCTCGTGCATCGTTGACTACCCGGATCATCCCACACGGAACGTGCCGGGAATTCATGCTGTGGATCTGTTTGCACCAATGGGAACTGGGGTCTATGTCACGCCATGGCACGGGACGGTGATTGTGTCGACGGACGGGAAGCATCTGTCCGTTGAGGCGAGAAAGAACCTCGAACTCGCACCGCTTTCCAATTGAAGTGGAGAGTCAGCGGCTCGCTGGTGCCGTCCAAAAGGCCCAAGTTGGGGGATCTGTGCAACCCAATTCTTGACGGTGTCCTCTCGCCCATACCCGGTTTCGTGGAAGGGCAAGGTCGGCGAGGTTGCTGCGGTCTTTTCAAGCAGCAACCGTGTCGAGTGACTCGTTGTAGTTTGCAGGGTGGCGCGTTCTTCGCAGCGATCGGGTTGCCCCGGTGCAAGTCATTCACTTGTCCAAATTGCTAGAATTCTTGTCGGTGTGGGAAGTCGGTAATTCTCCTGCAATTGAGATTGAGATGGCTTTTTGAGGCTGTCAAGCAAACGGTGGCGGAAATTGGCCACTTCGCCGTCAACGTCGCCAACCAGAGGGACTGGATACCACAAAAGAGTCGTCCGCAGCCGTGGAAGGAACGTTACCTGTTTTCTCCATCGCGATCCAGGAAAGGAGGATGGCCATGTCTCGAAGTCGTCGGCAATTCCTCAGTCAAACGGCCGGTCTGGGACTGGTGATTGTTTGTGGGAAGACGGCCGTGAGTGCAGCGGAATCCGGGGAAGACTTGGAAGAGTCGCCGGTAGCTGCCGGCGAAGATCTCATGCGCGAGCATGGAGTTCTTAATCGCATCTTGTTGATCTACGAGGCGGCTTTAGCGCGGCTGCCTCAAGCCGGGGAAGACGTTGGGGAGGTCGTGCATGAAGCGGGAACGCTTGTCCGGAGTTTCGTGGAGGATTACCATGCCAAACTGGAAGAGAATCACATTTTCCCCGTTCTCGAAAAGCATCAACGGTTGACGGATCTCGTGGCTGTGTTGCGTGAGCAGCACGCTGTAGGGAGAAAAGTAACAGACAGGATTCTCAAAGTCACTGAAGCGCCTGCCTGGCGGCAGTCGGAGAACCGGCGCAGCTTTGCGAGAGCGTGTCGTGCCTTCATACGAATGTATCGCCCGCACGAAGCGCGAGAAGATACGGAAGTCTTTCCGGCTCTTCACCACATCTTGTCCGCCAAGGAACTTGCTGACTTGGGAGAACGATTTGAAGAAGAGGAAGACCGACTGTTCGGGAGCGGCGGCTTCGAAAAGGTGGTTGCCCGAGTGGGCGAGTTGGAAGCTCGACTGGGCATCAACGATTTGCGGCAGTTTACAGCGCAGCTTGATTAGAGCGGGACGTTGTGTCTCGCGGACTGCGGGGAAGTGAAAACAAAAGGGAGCGAGGCTCCAGTTTTATCTCGGCATGCCACCTGCTACTAAAATTTCAGCGGGCGCAGCGGTTGGTCGTCGGGCAAAGCACTGACCCAGCCGCAGAAAACGGTCATAGGGCTCCACTGGGCGTCAGAGGAGTTGCACTCGGGCCCGGCTGGGGATAATCTTGTTGGAGGATGCTGGCAAACCGGAATCATTCGCTCCGAGGGGCATGCTTTTCATGGTGCCTGACAGTTTGTGGGCAGATCGGAACGGCAAATCGGGATTGCGCGATAGACGTGCCCGATTGCCCAGGCTCGCTTTTTCCATACCCCTGGCGAATTTCGCCCATCTTTTGGGGATAATACGAAAAAGGGGGCACGAGGCGTCGTTTTCGCCGCCCGTTGCTTCTTCTGGCCGATGGGGCGACCTGACGCTGCAGCGCTCCTGTTTGGCAATGAGCTTGCAAGGCGTATTGAGGAAAGGGGGAAACTTGTAAATGAGCAACCGAATGCTGGATGAGCAGGACGTGCTGGGACCCTTGTTGTCCAAGATCACCTGTCCCCATTGCTGGCACGTCTTTCAGCCTGCGGACACCCTTTGGATTTCGGAACATCCCGACCTTTTGGGCGACCGGTTGCTCGGTCCTCATGTGCCCCAGCGGTTTCTCCCCAATCGTTTTACGCCCCAGGGCAATGCTTTGGACAGCCGGGGCATGCCCACTTCCCGGCTTGCCTGTCCCCATTGCCACCTGGAAATCCCACGCGGCATTTTTCATTTACGGCCGGTCTTTTTTTCTGTTCTGGGAGCTCCAGCGTCGGGAAAGTCGTATTTCCTTACGACGATGATTTGGCGTTTACGGAAACTTCTTCCAGAGAAATTCGGACTGGCTCTGACCGATCTCGATGCCATTCATAATCAGCGGCTGCAGGAGTACGAAAATACTCTCTTCCTCAATCGTGATGGTCAGACACCTGTGGAGCTTCCGAAAACCGAAACCACCGGTGACCTGTATAACGTCGTGATGCTGGGGGGTGCGCCTGTTCAGTATTTAAAGCCCTTTTTGTTTTCTATTCAGCCGGTGGGAAAACACCCGCGGGCCAAGCTGGGGCTTCATGGAGGACGGGCGCTGGTGGTTTACGACAATGCAGGGGAAAGTTTTCTCCCCGGTGCGGATTCCGCGCGAAGCCCGGTCACGCGTCACCTCGCGCTGTCGGCGGCCTGGTTTTTCGTGTTCGACCCCACCCAAGATTTACGATTTCGGCGGGAAGTCAGTCGCATTTCCGACGATCCGCAGGTCCGCATGGACCTCAGTCGACCAGCGCGAGAGGTCCCATACCGTCAGGACGTGATCCTTCGCGAGGCCTGGGAAAGGGTGCTCAGGCATCACGAGGGAGCCCTGCGCAAGGGGATGCCGCCGCTTGTCGTGATTGTGGCCAAGGCGGACTGTTGGGGCCCACTGCTCCCCTGCTGGCCGCTTCCAGAACCATATCGCATGACGGCCAAGGGCGTTGCGGGCGTGAGTATCGAGCGGATCGTGGAGGTATCCCATGCGGTACGCGCCCTGATGGAGCAACATGTACCAGAAATCGTGGTTGCCGCCGAGACACTCACCAGGGACGTGGTTTACATTCCCGTCAGCTCAACCGGTTGTTCCCCGGAGACCAACGAACGCGGTGAGATCGTTGGATTTCTCCCGAGCAAGATCCAGCCCATGTGGGTAGAAACGCCCCTCCTGTACACCCTCGTGCGGTGGATGCCTGGCCTGGTGGGTCGGCTTGTCGGGAGCGCTCCTCGGGGGGCTGCGGGATGAGATGACGCCCCTGCACCGAAAGGGTGCTGGAAGACATCACGCGAAATACCCTGACAGGAAAAAAGTCGTGAAACTCTGAGCGGAGAATTTTGACGATGGCCTGGGAACTTGTGATCACGTCAGCGCCAAGGGGACTCAAGCCCGGCTCGAGCGGTTTTTGCCCTGTTTTGGCGACTCGTGGAATTCCG
>NZ_JACIYL010000303.1 GCF_014359955.1 Thermogutta sp.
AATATCGGGATGATTCTTGACGCCCTGGAAGAAACTGGACTGGACAAAAACACGATCGTCATTTTCCTGGGCGATCACGGCTTCCACTTGGGCGACCACGGATTCTGGTCGAAGTACTCGATGCTGGAAGCGACGCATCGGGCACCGTTGATCGTGCGCGTTCCCGGTGCCCCGGCCAACGGGAAAACTTGCGACGAAATTGTCGAGTTTGTGGATCTCGTCCCCACGCTGGGCGAACTGCTCAAGCTGGACCTTCCGAAAAACCTGGAAGGCATCAGCTTCGCTCCGCTGCTGGTGAATCCGCAACGTCCCTGGAAAAAGGCCGCCTTCATCGTGGAGGATGACGGCGATGCCTTCGGTGAGTGCGTGCGGACCAAGAAATACAGTTACATGGAATTCAAAAGGGGCGCCATCCCTGCGGCTCTTTATGACCTGGAAAAAGACCCCTGGGAGACGAGGAACGTTGTGGATGATCCGGCCTACGAACAGGTCCGCGAAGAAATGGCGGATCTGCTCCACGCGGGCTGGAAAGCGGCTCTCCCGCCGGGCGTCACGGTGCCGTAAGCGAGTGTTCTGGCTTCCTTCTGACGGCCTGTGTCCTCTTGCGAACCGCCATTATTAAAGCGGTTCCTGAGGGGAAGCTGCCGGTGTTCGCGCCAGGAGCTCGCGGAGGAGGGTGAGGTTGACCACGTCCCAGTCTTGGCCGTCGTCGTTTTTTCCCTTGGGCGTTTCCAGAAACATGGGGAGGTGATTGACGCGGGGATCGTGGAGCAGGCGGCGAAAGGTTTCCAGGCCCACGTGACCACGGCCGATGTGCTCGTGGCGATCGACGTGGCTCCCCCGAGGTGTTCGGCTGTCGTTGAGATGGATTGCCCGGAGGCGGTGCAGGCCGAGAACACGGTCAAACCACCGCACGGTCTTGTTCCAACCGTCGGGATGGTCGATAGGGTAGTCCGCTGCCAGCATGTGGCAGGTGTCCCAGCAGATGCCCACGCGGTGCGATTGTTCGGTTGCTTCCACGATGGTGGCGAGTTCTTCAAAGGAGCTTCCCAGGTTGGTGCCCTGCCCGGCTGTGGTTTCCAAAAGGATGAGGGGTTTGGCCTCGGGGAAGCGATCAAACACGCGGTTGAGGGCTTCAGCCACTCGGGCGACCGCCCCATCGCGATCTTCTGACATGGCGGCTCCAGGGTGGAGGACAAGCCCCTCCAGCCCCAGTCGGTCGGCTCGGGAATACTCCTCGGCCAAACTCTCCACGGATTTTTTCCACAAAGTGGGATCGGGGCTTGCCACATTGATAAGATAGGCCGTGTGACCAATCACCCGGCGAATTCCCGACCGCGACAGGGCCGTTTGAAATTGCGCGACCTGTTCGTCGGTCAGTGGCGGGCTTTCCCATCGGTTGGTGCTTTTGGTGAAGATTTGGAGACACTCGCAACCGGCGGCCACGGCCCGGTCAACCGCCCGATGATATCCCCCGGCAATCGACTGATGCGCACCCAAAAGTGGCATGGCGGCGTTCCGTGTTGATTGAAGTCAAAGAGGCGGCAACGGCTTTTCTCCGGTATTCACGCTGATGGAGGCTCTTTGCTGTCAGCCCGCGACGACTTTTCCTGCCGGGCACGCCGGCGGAGCTCGTGGAGGAAATCGCTGAGGTCTTTGGGCAGCGGGATTTCAAACTTCATGGGCTGTTTGGTGATCGGGTGGATGAAACCCAACTCCACGGCGGCCAGGGCCAGTCGCGGGGCGCCGCTGTGATCCGGAATGGGTTCCCCGAACAGGGGCCGATTGTAAATTTTTTCTCCACACACGGGATGGCCCGCCTCCGCCAGATGGATGCGAATCTGGTGGGTGCGTCCTGTTTCCAGGCGGCATTCCACCAGAGTGTAATTACCGACGCGCTCCACCGGGCGAACGTGCGTGATGGCGATCCGACCCTCGTTGGGGTTTTTGGTGCTGCCCCGGCGGCCGTCACCCCGATCACGCACAAGGTACGACTTGATCGTCTGCGCCGGAAGATAGCCGTGAATAATCGCCAGATACTTTCGCTCCGTGGTGTGCTTTCGGAACTGTTCCATCAACCCGCGTTCGGCCTCCCCGGTCCGGGCAAAGACGATCAACCCGCTGGTCTCGCGGTCCAGACGATGGACCGCCCGGACCGGTGGCGGCACACCCTTGTAACGTTTCTTTTTGCCCTCAATCTTCGCGATGATGTGGGGGAGAACTTCGTCCAGTGTCGGCTGAAGTTGGCGCCGTCGGGCGGATGCCCGCAACTCGTCCCGGTGGCGGTTGGTCGTCATACCCGGTGGCTTGTCCACTACCACGAGGTGCTCGTCCAGGTAGATGACGGTCACGTCATGGGGGGTGGGCGGAGCCTGGGCAGGCCGCGGAAGAATTTTGACGACATCCTGAAGTTTCAGTCGGCGGGCGGGATCCATGCAAAGGTTCCCGCTCACCTGGACATAGCGTCCAGCGATCAGCTTTTTGATCCGCGACCATGAAACCCCGGGCAGCCACTCACGGAGGGCGGCCGCCACCGTCTGGTCCACCTGCCGCGGCAAGACATGGAACACACGTTCACCAAACTCGTGCATTGTTCGCTTCCGAAGGATTTTTATTTCACAAGCAACTTGCAAGAAGCCAAACGGAACAGGCGGGAAAGTGACGTCGCGGGGCTTTTCCTGCGGGCTGTTGTCTGACCGCCACAAGGTGGTCTCCAGCCCGCCACCAAAGCACCCCGGGAAATGACCCTGTTGCTGCTCAGCGTGACATATCCTCTTCATCATCGCATTGTCGGGCTTTTCAGCAAAGAGGCAAGGTGCAACCTTCTGGACCGACTTTCTTTGGGCATTTGGTCAGCACCGCCGCTGGCTCCGCCCGTTCGCTGTCGCACCAAACGGGGGATGATTTTCTGCGTGTCGCCCTGACGGGAACGCCGGAGAGCCGCCTCGCAGCTACTCCACCTGCGTTTGCATCGGCCTCCCCCAGTTTGCGGGATAAGCGCTCTGGCGGGAAACGGGTAAAATGAGAACGAGCACCTGGGGGAACCGGAAACGTCCGCGTGGGGGCCAGAAAGTGTTCGCAGAACGGGCGACGGTTTGGGGAGTGCGGATGGTCTTATGAAGGGACGGTCGCCTGGTCCTTGCGAATGGGAGTCAGGTCTTCTGCCGTGAACGCACACCTTTCCGATCGGATTCGGCCGGCCGCCGTTGCTGGGACATTCTACCCGGGCCGCCCTGACCGCCTCTCGGCTACCATTCAACAATATCTTGCCGGGGCTCCCCTCGTCGTGGATCCGCAGGTGCCCATTCGGGGGCTGATTGTGCCCCATGCGGGCTATCCCTATTCGGGACCGGTGGCAGGGGTCGCGTACAAACAAATTGTCGGCCGGAAGTACGCCACGGTGGTGCTCCTCGGTCCGTCCCATTACGCCTATTTCGAGGGCGCCGCCATTCCCGATGTGGACGCTTTTCAAACGCCGCTGGGAGAGGTGCCGCTTTCCAACAAGGCGGCCATTCTCGCCCAGCATCCGCCGTTCGCTTTTGATCCGCCGGCGCGGGTCCGTCCGCCGGGTGGCTGGGGAGCTTATGTCTCCGGAGCCACGCCCCACACGTACGAGCACTCCCTGGAAGTGCAACTCCCCTTTCTTCAGACCGTTCTGTCCGATTTCGAAATCGTCCCCATTGTCTTCGGCAAGGTGGATCCCCGCGAGGCGGCGGAGGCACTGGCCAGCATCCTCGACGACCAGACGCTCCTCGTGGTGAGCACCGATCTTTCCCATTATCAGCCGTATCGCCTCGCCTGTGACGTGGATCGCCGCACGCTGGATGCAATCGTCCGCTTTGATTTTGACTACCTGGAAGGCCTCCGCTACGAGCCGGAATTGAGCCCCTGCGGCAGCACGGGGGTGCTCGTGGCCCTTCATCTTGCGCGGGAATACGGGTGGGAGCCTCTCCTGCTCGACTATCGCAACAGTGGCGACACATCCGGGGACAAATCAGCCGTGGTCGGCTACGGGGCCATCGCGTTTTGTGGAGGCGTGGCACCGCACAGGCCGGAAGAAGAAGCCGAGGAATCCGAGCCCAATGCCTCGCCTGAAAGGGAGACCGAAATCGCAGACGACGGGACGGCGGAAGCTCCCTCGGGACGATTGGCCCGGCTCCCCAATCTCACCGCGGAGGAAAAACGGTTTCTGCTCGATCTGGCGTGGGCCACGTTGCGACGCTTCGTGCAGGACGGTCGGCTGCCCGTCGTGGATAGCAAGGCGGTGCCGCCACGGCTTCGCGAACCCTGGGCGTGCTTCGTCACGCTGCGGCGGCGGGGCGCCCTGCGGGGTTGCATCGGGACGTTGACGGCCGATCAGCCGCTGTACCTCGCGGTCATGGAAAACGCCCGCAATGCCGCGCGTGATCCGCGGTTTTTGCCCCTGGAAGATTGGGAACTGGCGGATCTCACGGTGGAAATCAGCGTGCTTTCTCCCCCGCAACCGCTCGAATACAGGTCTCCCGAAGAATTGCTGCAAAAATTGCGGCCAGGCGTGGATGGGGTCATCTTTCAATGGCGGGGAGCACGCGCGACTTTTCTCCCTCAGGTCTGGGAAGAACTTCCCGATCCGGAAGAATTTCTCGATCGGCTCTGTCAGAAGGCCGGCCTTCCCAGCAAGACGTGGCGTCAGCCCGATGCAAAAATCTGGGTCTATCAGGTAGAAAAATTTGGTGAGGTGGCCCATGGGGCGGGTTGATGGGCAATGCCGAGGTGCGAAAGGGGTTCTGTTCCGGTTGTCTTCGCGCCAGTTGAACGGAACGAGGATTGGCATCAACAA
>NZ_JACIYL010000304.1 GCF_014359955.1 Thermogutta sp.
TACGCGAACGGGAAGAAGCCGGTGTCGCTGCCGGGATGATCGTAGAAAACATCGCCCATGTAGGCGATGTAATCCTCTTCGCCGGAGCCGCCATAGTCCCGGCCATAGTAGCGGTAGTCATAAAAGCCGGGATACGTGACCGTTTGGTCGTACGAGGGATTCCAACTGCCGCTCCAACTGCTGCTGGACGAATAGCCGTCCCCCTTTCCCTCCGACACGGTGTGCGTCGACCAGGCGTTTTCGGAGCCGTTCTCGATGCCGGTAACGTGGTTAGCGGCCGAACTTGTCACGGTCCCATCCCCCTGGCCCTGCCAAGTCTTCGTCCACTGGTAAGTGTAGTCGTCGTAGATGGCGTTCTGGTAGCTCCCGCCGCTGGCCCAGGTCTCCGGCCCACTCCACCAGTAATCCGCCCACTCGGAGTGGTAGAACGAGTCCGCCTGCCCACTGGCCGAGGCCGAGCGGGCAGCCAAACTAGCGGCATGCGCTCACAATCGGACTCTCAGGCACGCAAAGTGCAAACGACGGATCATCGCTGGCTCGGCGTCTCCCTACCTAGCCGCTGTCTTCTGGCTGTTTGTCTAACTCCTCAAGCCATCGCTGCTCCTCACGTGCCTTCTCGATGGCATCGACACGCTTCTAGAAAAGGTCGACTTGATCCGCCTCATGTTCGACCATTGCGTTATAGCTATCAATGTCTTTTACTATGAACTCCGGTCCAAGCAAAAAGCGCTTAGCTCTCCCCTCCTCTTCCAAAACGTTGCAGCACCAGTCCGGCGCACAACTGCGGTCAACAATCTCGAAAAGGATGTGCGGAAGCCAGGACGGAGATAGCAAGTCGTCAATAATTTGAAAAAGAACCATCGGGGGATCTCGAAGCCGTACCGAAATCGCATGGACTTCGTACTCTTTACCGGCCGTTATGAACCGCTGCCTGCAATACGGCTCGATCTCCGGCGGGATTTGTACTTCATCAGGCAATTTCGCTCGCACACGCATCGCTTCCCACTCCTACCTTGGCCTTGGCCCCCGCAAAATGATTTTCGCGTCGTCCACCGCCCCAGTGACGGTGTTATACAGATAGTGTACTTCGATGGGCTCACCGCCTGGATAGATCATCTGTTGCATCTGAGCCCGTTGCGTTGTTCCCATCTCGCGTGAGTTATTCAAGTTAGGCAGGGTTTGAAAAACGTCTTCCCCGCGGGAGGTGCGGAAAACAGGGTGTCTTTTCCACTTTTTGAGCAATTTTTCTCGATTTTTCGACCAGACCGCCGAACAAGCGGGGATTTGTTGCGTAGTAAGAGAAAGCGTTCAGAAGTGTTGGCTTGATCCAAAGCCCCTTCGATTGTGCTGAACAAGAAACTTCCCTGCAAAAGCCTCCAAAGCGTTGGTTCTGTTCGGGGTCCTCGAGCACAGGAAGATTGTCATGCAGATTTACACAAGCCGACCTCTTTTCCCCTGGGATGCCCTGGAAGATAGCCCCAGTATTCGCACCGTGCAGGAGTTTCTGACAGCCATTCCGGACGAGAAGTTGCTGGCCGCTTTGAATCGAGCACGGGGAAAGGGGCGAAACGACTATCCGGTGCATGTCCTGTGGAGGACGCTGGCGGTGAAGATTTTCCTGCGGCATCCGACGATGGAGTCGTGCCTGGCGGAGCTGAGGCGGAACGCCGATCTGCGTCGGGTGATCGGAATTGAGTCAGAGGACAAGGTTCCCAACTCCTGGAACATGTCGCGGTTTATGGATACGTTGGGCGAGGAGCCGTTTCGCGGTTACGTGGTGGAGATCTACAACACGATGATCCAGAGATTGGGCGAGGAGGTGCCGGATTTGGGAGAAAACCTGGCGGGAGATGCCACGGGACTGAAGGCAAGGCGGAAGGAGGGGGAGGCCGCCGAGGAAGAGAAGGCGGAAGGTCTTCCGCAACCGAAGGGTGGGCGGAAGGAGTACACGGACAAGGAGGGAAAGGTGACGCGGGTGGTGGAGTGGTTTGGGTTCAAGCTGCACCTGTTGGTGGATGTGAAACACGAGGTGGTTTTGGCCTATGCGATCACGGAGAGCACGGCCAGCGATGCCGAGACATTGCCGGTGGTTTTGGAGCAGGCGAAACGGAATCTGCCGCAGGGTCGGATCAAGACCCTGGCCTACGACAAAGCCGCCGACACCAACCAGGTGCATGAGCTCTTATCGCGGGAGGGGATCAAGGCAGTCATTGAGAACCGCTCATTGTGGAAGGAGGAGACGGAGCGGATGTTGCCCGGCCACGATGGGACCTCGAACATTGTCTATGACGAGGCGGGGACGGTGTACTGTTACGATCGGGTCAGCAAACCGATGGTGCGGCATCGGATGGCGTACATTGGTTATGAGCCGTCGCGGGAGACGATCAAGTATCGGTGTCCGGCGAAGCATGAGGGGTGGGAGTGTCCGATGAGTGAGATTTGTAATGCGGGCAAAAAGTATGGCAAGACGGTGCGTGTGCCGCGGGAGATTGACTTGCGGCGGTTTCCAGCGATCCCGCGGGCGACGAGGAAGTTTGAGCGGTTGTACCGGGGGCGGACGGCGGTGGAACGGGTGAATGCCCGACTGAAGGTGTTTTGGGGAGTGGATGACGGGAACATTGCTGGGGCCCGGCGGTTTGTGGCGGAGGTGGGGGCGGTGATGGTGGTGCATGCGACGGTTGCGACGCTGTTGGCGATGGCTCCGCGTCGGGAGGGGACGTTGGGGAAGATGCGACTCAGTCCGATCGCCAGGGCCTTGCGGGAAAAGGTTTTCGGCCAATCCGCGGGGATCAAACATCCTGAGACGAGTGCTACCGCTGGGAAGGAACCTTCTTCTACCTCTGGGAAAGAACCTTCAGAAAAACCTGTCGCGGTGGTCACCTAGGGCTTTTACCCCAGACAGGTGAACTTATCTGAAATCTTGCCCGTGTGGAGCCCGTCTCGCAGGATGACACTCTGCGCGGAGTGCGCATCACAAGCCAACAAAACACTGATCCGAGGCGTTTTTTGCCTTCAAAGACCACCCTTCAGCCATTGAGACACACTCGTTTCCGCCTTCCCGCCTCAAGCAATCGCTCGATCTCTCTTCTGTGACTCTTCCTGATTTATCCAATTTCAATCTCCTAACTCACCTCCTCGCCAAAAGCGTTTACAACGCAAAGAAAACCGCGTAATTGCCGGGTTTCACGTAAAATCGACCTGTTCCCCGCAGAAAAAGTAGTGCAACCATGAGTGCAACCAAGCCGATGGTGCTTTGCAAGGTCTTGGTCTAACGTCACTTAAGTAAGTGGGCAGCGGAGCCATAATCCGCTGGTCGGGGGTTCGAATCCCTCCGGGCCTAATACCACAGAGGATCAGAAAACCCCGTGATTTCCCGCGTAACTGATGGATTTCACGGGGTTTTTGATTGCGCCACAATGTCCTGGCAGAAAAACCTTGCATGTCAGTTAGGAGTGGAAAAGTCGGAGAATAATCCGGCCACAGAGGGCGTCTTCTTTAATAATCATTCTTTAATAATCATTCTTTGTAGTCAATATTAGTCGGTCATTGTTGGTCAATAATAGTCGGTCTGCATTCACCGGTAGACCCTTCGATAGTGACACCCAACTTCAAAACAACCTCAACCGCTGGTATGATGCTTCGGTCGGCTGCTGGCTGAGCGAGGATCCGATCGGATTTCACGGCCGTGATGGGAATTTGTATCGGTATGTGCGAAATGACGTGCCAACCAGCCTCGATCCGCGCGGACTCGAAGCCAATCCTTTACGTACGCTTTGGCAGGTCATTGAGATCGCGTACAATGTGCTTTCAATGGCAGACAGAGTGATCAAGGAGCCTTTAGGAATTTATGGTCCAGGTGCTGGCCCGGCCCCAATTAAAGGCTTAAGGTTCGAGGTGCAGGAACCAAATGTTGCTGCCCAAAAGGTTGCACAAACAGAGTTCCCTGTGAGCCTGGGCGCGTTTCGAATCGTCTCTGCCACCCACGCGGTACCTCTGTTTGTAATCCAGGTAGCAATGACTCAATCCTTTTTGGGTATTGATTGGGTTGTGCCCGATTCTGTTCTCTTGAGGTATGCGAACGCCGAACATCCTTTGACGCTCGAACAGATAAGGCAGAGAAACTCTTACGAGTTGCCCGACATCAGAATTGAACTGGTATGTCAGTTGGATAGGTCGCTGAAAGTGTCGATCAACGATCAAAGCACGGTGATCCGAACCAGAACAGGTCGGTATCAGATAACCATTTACACTGCTTTATTTCTAATTCCCATTTACATGCCGTCTGAATATCCCGGACTTGCCGTCGGGCCGATCCTTTCGGAGAGCCGTCTCCTTAAGTACGTGCTAGCTTTTCCATCGCCGCGGCAAAAACCCATATGTTGTTATCGATGAAACCAATTGTTAACCTGGTGTAACGTATTGTGAGGTGCTCAATGAATGTCAGTGGGCCAACGGTGAATAACGGCGGCAACCCTCACCGCCGAATTCGGCAAGTTTTTCGGACAATCACGTTGATACTCGCATTGGCTATCGGCTACAAAGCGATTGTCTCTCCTTTTATCGGGACTTACGTTCTTAAGAAAGCCTCCTTAATTGATATTTTGTATCTTAAAGGCACGCTAAAACAGTACGGATTTCTCGTCAGGCCTCTATTCGCTAAGGTGGTTGACGATTCCCGTGTCTTTGTCGCGGAATACGTGATCATAAGTACGAATCAGGGGGTTGCACATGCAGCAATTTGTGTGAATTCCATGGAGTCGGAGAAGCTAGATTAGTTAAAATGGACGACTCGGCCAATCTTGGGAGGAATAGCC
>NZ_JACIYL010000305.1 GCF_014359955.1 Thermogutta sp.
ATGCGGGGTTCACCAGCCGACATCCGCACCCGAAATACCGACGGTGCGACAGTTGTGAGCTCCCCGGTTGTGCCGCTCGCGTGATCCTTGGCGATGCCTTAATGGGATTCCTCAACCTTCTTGCGGATGACGCGGAACGGCTCGAACAATCCATAGGCTATTGTATCATAGGCCGTTCCCGGCGGCGGTCCCTCGGCTGGGCCCTGGGCGAAAGCGTGAGGCCAGGCAGATCCCCGAATGGGACCCGCATGATGAGGCCCCAGAGTGTTCTTGAGCGTGCCCGTCACGATGACGACTATTTCATTTTCGCCTTCCTTAAGGAACGGCGTAATATCGCACTCATACGGTGGTCGATAGATCACCCCCGCCGGTGCGTCATTCACAAGCACCTGCGCAAGGGAGCCGTTCCACGCTCCCAATCGAACGAGCCAGCGTCCGTCGCCGCGAGACTTGTGTACGCTGGTGCGGTAGGCTACCCGGCCTGGATAAAGTGGGCAACCCTGAGCAACCCAACCCTCTCCCACATGCAAATCTTGAGGGGGAGTAATAACAAAACCTTTTTCGGCCGGGGTGACTGAAAAGTCGCCCAGCACGTAGGCCGCGGCGGCCTCGTGAAACATCGTCATGGGAGAAGCCGTCGCCGTGACCACATTTTCTCCCACCTTGACCAGCTTGGTGATATCGATTTTGCCGAAGCTCCTGTCCAGCCACCAGCCGTCTGGCGGAGGAACCGCCTGGCCGTTACAGGTCACGGTGTAAAGGTCGGGCCTTTCCAGTACAAACCAGATCTGATCCGGAACTTTTTCTTTAATTTCAAAGTGGTAGGTCAACTCGAATCCGCTGTCCGGCGGGAATTGCCTGCGGATGATTTCGTCGCGAAACTGCACAGCCCGATCCCACGGATTCCCAGGCAGGCCGTACTTCTGAAAGATCCAATGGCAGGCCGGCACAAAATACAGGCTCCGGCGCACCTCATCCTGGATTTTGACGTCAAAATAATCGAGGGTCAGGACATTGGGATCGAGCCGCTCTGCATGGATCGGTCCCAGAGCGATCTCTTCTTCCGTGGTTGATACCTCACGTGCTGGCGTATTGGCCCGATGGCTGAGAAAGAGCACAAGGGAACCGATGGGCGGAAGGTCGAAAGTGAGCTCGATTGCATCACCTTTTGGACTAAACGGCGCCGGCCGCATGTCGCCCGTCTCGAGATCCCAAACTTCAGCACCCAAATACTGGGCGTGGATGGTGCCCGCCGCATGTTCGGAGTCACTCGTATTGACGAGGAAAAGAATCTCCCCGTCCTTGAGCCGCCTCCTCTGATGGAGCAGCAAACCGCGTCGATCTTCCTGTTGCACAATCCGCACGGCCTGGTCCTGCCGTGGGGCCAGCAGCTTGGGCAGCTCGTTCTCATCGACCTTTTTCCAACCGGGAAGATCGCTGCACTCCTGGAGAGCCTCCGAGGGGCGGCCATCCACAAGTCTCGGGCCATCCCCACACACCAGAACCGTGCCGCCGGCCAGTAAGAATTGTCTGAGAAGGTCAAGGGTTGTTTTCTCGAGGTTTTCACAGGTTTGAGGCAGCACAACGGTGTGATACTTCCGTTTTCCCACCACCAGGTACCCGTCCTGGACCTTGCCCAGATTGGCCATGATGTGTTCACATCCAAGGTCATACTCGATCTGGGCGAATTCCAGGCTTTTGACCAGGTTGAAGAAGTTTTCACCAAGCTGTTCCAGGTGGGAGGACGTTGCCCGGTCCACCTGGTAGAGCCACGCCGTGCTGGTGGGTTCCAGAACGAGGATTTCGTTCACATGTTGGCCACTGGAGAGCACCAGCGAGAGCCGGGTGAGGTAGTCGGCGAGAACGTGATACGAGGACCACCAAGGCTCGTGATAGGAAAAGGACTGCGGGTGATCCATCTTTCGGGCACCTCGGATGGTGATGTAAGAGAGGTGCTCGTCAAAGGTGTTGACGCCCAGCACCCCCAGCCAGTCCGCGATTCGCTTCATGTCCTGAAAGCGGAGGTCCCAACCCCCGGCCCCGTACAGTTCACACAGGGTGCGGGTCCGCCCGCACTGGTCGGCCGCACTGGAGAGTTCCCGTACCGCCCGAATGTTGCCGAACTGTGCGTGCGTGTGCTCCGCGTATTGATTCATCAGGCAATCGATGGCAGGCCGCTGATGCCAGGCATACATGGCCATGTTGTCAGGGACGAAGCGGCAGAGCGGCCATTCGTGTTCCCAGTAATGGCCGGTGAATTCCAGTCCATGTTTCTCGCACCACTCAGAATAAGGGCGGGCCCATCGTTCCACAAACAGATCCAGAAGGAGCCGATAGTAATCGTGCCGCACTCTTTTCCAGTCGCCCACGGATTGCACCAGGGCGGGCAGATGATCCACAAGGTTGTATCCGAACCGTTCTTGGAATTGCTCGGCGAAGTCCTCGGTCCAGGTGAGTTGGCCCGCGGAAAGCAGCCGTGGCTCGTCCGTGAAAGATCCCGGTATCCGCTGACCGAACGCGTCCCCGACTTCCCGCCGGTAGGCTTCCAGCGTCACTTCCAGGAATTTTTCAGTCACTCCGGGATAGAGAAGGTCCACGTAGGCCCGACCTCCGTGCCACGGCGAGGGCGCCGCCCGGACCAGCGAAAACACAAGATACTGGCCATCGGGAAGGGACTTTTTATCCTGGATGCTGGACGTCACATTTTCGTAACGTTCGCCTTCCACACGGAACACGGCGACGGCGTCGGGATCGATGTCCTGGAAGCGTTTGACCTGTTTGACACTGAGGCCGCGTCCCACCGACTCCGGCATCAATTCAGGAACCCAACCCCCGGCGAATCCTGAAGGGTAGGAGTTCTCGTCGTAAATCCATACGTTCATGTCCAGTCTTTCGGCGGTTTTCAGCGCCAGCTTCCATAAACGAAACCATTCATCGGAAAGATAGGGAGTCATCAGTCCCGGACGCGGATGGACGAACACCTGTTTGACATGCTGGGAGGCGAGATCCTCCAGCGTGCCAACGATCTGCTCGTCGGTCAGCATGTCGTTCCACACCCACAGGGGAGCTGAAGAATACTCCCGGGGCGGCGCGGGGAAAAGTTGTTTGACTTCCCGCGAACTTTGCGGCACGGTTGCCGCTTCTGATGGCAGCGCCAGGGCCGCAAGTGTTCCGGCGATGGCCAAACGCACGATGATCCCGCTCCTCTGATCCCTCCGCATGAGCAAACTCCTTCGCATTGAAAGCAGTCCCCGTGTCCTCCCTCTCCCCAAAGCTGGGCTCTCTGGACACCGTTCCCAAGTTATCTCTGTGCGGCCATTAGGGCCGGAGCAGCTCGACCTTGACGTAAAAGGCCCCGCACAGGTCGTTTCCTTTCGCGTCCTGGAACCATGCCTGGAGCTGGGTATCACCCTCGGCCAGTTCGACTTCAAACGGTACACCGATGGCCTTGGGAGACGTTTGGGCTCGCATCTCGCGGGATCCAACGCGGAGCACCGCGCCGTAAATCGGCAGGGCCTTCCGGGTTTTGATGACATCAAGCAATGACCGGCCGGCAACCGTCTGTTTAGGACCGGGTGAACCGAGCGGTTCCTCCGTGTGGAAAGGCCAGCGGCGCAGTTCAATCCGATAGAGGCCGCCCCGCGTTACGCGTATATGGAACGGTCCACCCCGCGGACCGCCCTCGGCCGCCGAAACGCGGTGGTGATTATCCACATCGACGCCTGCCCAGTAATTCGATGAAAGGATGACCGGGTTTTCCTGCTCTGTTCCCACAAGGATGGGTTGGTATTCGTAGACCCTCTTTTCCACGCGCGACCACCAATCTTCATAGAACGCGCGCATCCTGGCCACGATATCCGGGTGCTGGGTGCTGAGGTCCGTTGTCTGGGCACGATCCTCCGCCACGTTGTACAATTCCTTGCCATAGACGAGTCGCCACGGGCCCCAAACCACGCAGGCGTCGTACTTGACAGCGCGAACCCTGCCGCCGTACTGAACGACAAACATGCGGTCCGGTAGCGTGGCCTCTGGATTTCTCAGCACGCTCGCCAGGCTGATGCCGTCAAAACGAACTCCCTTCGGGGCAGATTGACCACACAGCTCGAGGAGTGTCGGCAGGATGTCCTGAATCTGCGTCGGCTGGCTGATTTCGCGGCCACCTTCGATCCCGCCAGCCGGCCAGCGGATGAAACAGGGGACACGGTGTCCACCGTCGTAGTAACTGCCCTTTCCATCCCGAAGACCACCGTTGTACACCTGCCTGCCCCCCGTCCCGCCGTTGTCGGTCATGAAGATGACGATCGTGTTTTCGCGAAGCCCCGTTTCTCGAAGCCAGTTTTCCAGACGTCCCATGTTCTCATCGATATTGGCGATCATGCCGAAGAAATTGGCGACATGGGGTCGCACCAAACTCTGGTAAGGTGCGGCATCTTTTTCCTGCGCCCACAAAGGACCGTGGGGTGCGTTGGTCGCGATGTAACACAAAAACGGTTCTTTTTGTCGAGCACGTTCGGACATCCACTCCATCGCCTTGTCGAACCAGAAGTCCGTGCAGTAGCGGTTCGCCTGCCCCACACGGTCTTCCTCTCGGTAGCGAATGTTGACGCAGTCGTTGTCAAACTCCACGTCCGAAGCCACTCCCCAACCGCCGAACCAGATGGCCTTCTCGAAGCCGCGATCAAACGGCCGGTCGGGATAATGGTCTCCCAGGTGCCATTTCCCGAACTGTCCGGTTCGGTAGCCGTATTTTCGGAAGAGTTCGGCCATTGTGGGGATTTCCCGCCAGATCATATTCGTGGCCGCGGGAACGCT
>NZ_JACIYL010000306.1 GCF_014359955.1 Thermogutta sp.
CGATTGGATGTGCTCCTCGAGCAACCGCACCATCTCCTGGTATAAATCGGGCCGGGTCGTCCGCAGATCCTGTTTCTCGTAAGGATCCGTGGCCAGATCATAGAGTTCGTCCGGCGGCTGCTTGCCTCGCTGCGGGGCAGGCCGGACGAGCTTGTAATTCCCACGCCGGGCGGCGTAACTGAAGACACCCCCTTCCAACCGAACCCAGAACAGGTCCCGCGTTGGCAAGCGATTCTTTTCTCCTTTCCAGATCGGCAGCAATGTCACCCCGGAGCGTCCTTCCGGCGCCGGCACACCTGCCGCATCGAGGATGCTGGCGAACAAGTCCATGGTGAGGGCCACCGCGTCACTCTGGCTCCCTGGCGCTATCTGACCGGGCCAGCGCACCACTGTCGGTACGCGGATACCGCCTTCATACATCGTCCCTTTGCCGGAGCGATAGGGGCCGTTGCGGGCCCCCACATCAAGCTGGCCCCCGTTGTCGCTGGTGAAAATGACAAGCGTTTCTTCGGCAAGACCGGTTTTCTCCAAAGTGCTCAGCACCTCGCCCACCCCCCAGTCCAAATGCTCGATGAGTGCCGCCAATTTGGCCCGTCGTTCTGGAACATCGGGATGCCGCTGGCGGTAGCGCTGGAGCCATTCCTGCGGCGGTTGGATGGGAACGTGGGGGGCATTGTAGGCCAGGTAGAGGAAAAACGGTTGGCCGTGCCGGGCTGATTCCGCGCGGGACTCGATGTACTCACAGGCCCAGCGGGTAAAAAGGTCGGTGGCATGCCCGGCCGGATCGATCTCCGTTTCGTTTTCCCGCATGTAATTGATTCCATGACGGCGATGGTTGAAATAGTCGTCCATCATGTCGCCCAGAAAGCCGTGAAAATAGTCGAATCCCCGGGCGGTGGGGATGTTGGGGCGATCCAGGCCCAAATGCCACTTGCCCACCAGCGCTGTGTGATACCCAGCCCGCGCGAGAAACGCCGGGAGCAGTTCCACCTGCGGATTGAGATAACCCCAGGAATTGTTGCTGTGCGTGCGGATAACTCCCGGCACTCCCACCGCATCGGGATAGCAGCCGGTCAGCAGCGAAGCCCGGGTTGGTGAGCACACCGGGCAATTGGCGTAAAAATTGACCATCCGCATGCCTTCCCGCGCAAGGCGGTCCACGTGAGGCGTCTCCAGGTCCGGGGCTCCAAAGCACCCCAAATCACCCCAGCCCAAATCATCCGCCAGGATGACGACGATATTGGGACGTCCTTTCGACTCGGCCCGGAGAGTACGGTTGCCGAGAATGACTCCCAACACGAAAAACGCGATCAACCCAATTCGCATGCATCTGATCATGGCTGCGCTCCTTTGCTGGCAAGTTCCCCGTCATGCCTGCCGAGGCCGACACCGAGCTTCGCGCTCCGCTGGGTGTTCGATTGACATCCGGCCGACGCGTGTATTACTATACCAGGCGTCTGGGGTGGAGGGACACCGTGTTGCACGCAACTGGCACCGTTCAACACGGCAGTATACGAGAAACCGCCACGCATTGGGGAGGGACTGAATCATGACGGGTGAGCTCAATCGGCGCGAATTTGTGCAGGGGACCGTCGCAGCGGCGGCCAGCACCGCTCTGGGGCTGCAGGGGACATTCACGGTGAGGGCTGGCAATCCCGAGAATGTGGATACCAGCAAAATCCTCAATTACAACCCCGAGATGGAATACCGCCGCTGTGGAAAGACCAACCTGATGATCTCCGCCGTGTGTCTCGGGGGACACTGGAAACGGCTCAACAAAGTTGTCCCCGATTCTTTTCAAGGGGGAAACTGGCTGGGAGCGGCGATCGACGATCCGGACTTCCAGAAGAATCGCTACGATGTGGTCACCCGCTGCATCGAACGCGGCATTAATTACATCGACGCATGCACCGGCCAGGAGGTCCTGGCGTATGCCCGGGCATTGAAAGGCCGCCGCGACAAGATGTACCTGGGCTATTCCTGGTACCAGCGGGAAGTCCGCTTCCGCGAATGGCGGACACTCGAGAAGCTCAAGCAGAGTCTCGACATGGGTCTGAAAGAGGCCGGTCTCGACTACGTGGATGTCTGGCGGATCACCTGCCACGAGCAGAGCAGCCGCCATACGGAGGCCGAGATCGAGGCCGTGATCGCCGCCCTGGAATGGGCCAAAAAGACAGGTCGGGCCCGATTCACGGGCATCTCCTCTCACGACCGTCCCCATATCAAGATGCTCCTTGAGAAGTATCCCGAGCAATTAGAGGTCATCTGCACGCCGTACACCGCCAAGACAAAGGTGGTCACCGATGAAACCGGCCTGTGGGCCACCATGCAGAAGCAGGACGTGGGCTGGTTCGGCATCAAGCCGTTCGCCAGCGGCTCCCTGTTCAAAGGGGACAGCTCACCCAACAGCCCGTATCGGGAGGAGGATGATCGCATCGCCCGCTTGACCATTCGCTACATCCTCTGCAATCCCGCGATCACGGCCCCTATCCCGGGAATGATCACGCCCGAACAGGTGGACAACGTCGCGCGTGCCGTCAAGGAGCGTCGCGAACTGGATCAGGAAGAAAAAGCCCTGCTGGAACGGGAGATGGACCGCGTCTGGGCCGAGTTGCCCTATCATTACCGCTGGCTGAAAGACTGGGAATACGTGTAGGATTCTGACGTCTTTCTATTCCTCTAGGTAATCAAGACGGGCGAAAGGTTTTTTAATCCTTTATCCTCGCCCACGCAAAACGTACGGGCCAAACGTTTTTCGTTCCAACGCCTTCGGAGGGGCACGCTCGTCGTGCCCGGTGAAAGCCGATGGATCATGCATGTTGGAAAAACGAACCTGACGAGTAGGGCCCTCCAAAAGAAAGCGGACGTGACAGGCACGTCCCTCCGAGGAGGTAGGGGCCATTCATGAACTGCCCCTACCAGTGCGCTCTCGTGGTCTCGGCCAAGGACCGTAAACGGTTTGGTTGTGAAGGCTAAAGCCTTCACCGAAAAGCGGCGATAAATCGCCGCACTCCATATGGAGTGCGGGGCTTTAGCCCCGCTTTCAGCGTGGGACTTCAGTCGCCGCGCAAAGGCAATGGATAATCGAACCTCGAATCACGGACCCGACAAGCGGGTCCCTCCGAAGCGCGCGGCATGCGTTTTCCCGGTAGGGGCGATTCATGAATTGCCCCTACCGTTCAACCAGCGGAATCCGGACGTGATAAGCACCCACCCCCGAAAAAAACGGACCCGACGAGCGGGTCCCTGCGGAAAAAGGTCGGAGGGGCACGCTTGTCGTGCCCGTTAAAAAAGGGACGGACTATCCAACGTCGGAAAAGCGGACCCGACAGGCACGTCCCTCCGGAAGACACGCCTCCGGAGGCGGGGACAAAGTGGGGCTCGGTCAGGAAGGGGGGAACCCTTGACTCAGCCCTGTCGCTGCGCTCTCTTATAAGAGTACGTGGCATTTGAGGAACCGCATTCGAAGACAGGAGCGCGAGGTGACGACAAATCTCCCCAATATTCCGGTGGCTGTGACGGTGGCCGGTTCGGACTCCTCCGGAGGGGCCGGCCTTCAGGCGGATTTGAAGACGTTCCATCATTTCGGGGTCTATGGAGCGAGCGTGGTGACGCTCCTGACCGCGCAGAACAGCCGGGGGGTTTGGGCTGTCCAAACACTCGAGCCCCAGTTTGTCCTTGCCCAATGGGACGCCGTCACGGAAGAACTTCTCCCGCAGGCGGTCAAGACGGGCGCGTTGGGCACGCCGGAGATCATCAATGCGGTGGCCGACCGCCTCCAGGCACTCTCCTGTCCGCTCGTCGTCGATCCTGTCATTCTCAGCAAGAGCGGCAGTCTCCTCCTCGACGAGGAAGGTGTGCGGGCGATGCGGGACATTCTGTTTCCCCTTGCCACCCTCCTCACGCCGAACCTGCGGGAAGCGGAATTGCTTACCGGAACATCCATCTCCGATTTACGCGCATTGGAGAAAGCCGCGGCCACCATCGCCCAGTGGGGTCCCCGGCACGTGCTGGTCAAAGGTCCGGGCGTCGATGGCGAAGCCGTAGACGTCCTCTTTTCCGACGGTCGTTTCGTGTGGTTCCATCGTGAACTCGTTCCCCAGGCTCAAACGCACGGCTCTGGCTGCGTGTTTTCGGCGGCCATCACGGCACTGCTGGCTCAGGGCAAAGAACTGCTGGAAGCGATCGACGTGGCGAAAAGTTTTGTCACACACGCCCTGCAGCAGGCGACCGCCGTGGCCAGCGGCTTCCAGCCAATGAATCTTCACGTGCCGATTCCTCCCGGAGAGCGACGGGCATAAACTCAAAGAGGGATGAGTCGAAGACGGGCCCGACGCGCACAGGAGAACAACAGCGTTTGACCAACCGTGGTCCGCTTCCTGTGGCGCAGCTCGAGCGTTCCATAAACGTGCAGGTTTTATGAGGAGATCGGCCGATGGATCTCTCATCAGTGGGAAAGATGCTGATTCTGCTGGGCCTGGTGGTGATGGTCCTTGGGGTTATTCTCTGGCTGCTTCATTTCGTACCCCTGCAGGTGGGACGACTGCCGGGCGATATCCACATCCGCGGTGAACGATGGTCTTTTTATTTTCCCATCACAACCTGCATTCTTCTGAGCATCGTGCTCACCATCGTGCTCAACGTCGTGCTGCGGCTCATGCGGTGAGTCGCGGAAAGATTGGTTGTTTGAGGAGAGCACGTTCCCTTGGCAACCCGTGACAGCAGGATCGAAACAGCCCGGATGGTCCAGTTTCCGCCACAAGATTCCCCATCAGCAGCCCGAGACACCAGGCGGATTC
>NZ_JACIYL010000307.1 GCF_014359955.1 Thermogutta sp.
CAGGTTCGCTGGACAAAACATTTCGTGTGGCGGGTGGTCTTCGTCGCGGCCAAGGACGATATGAAGCATCACGGCGGCGGACAAGTACGATTAAATCCCCTTTTAAACAAAGCATAATACGCAACATTCATGAGTTTGCGACTTATCCCATAAAAGCCACCATTTCCTGCTCATCAGGCAAGCGATTGTCACTTTTTTCTGCCCGCGAATGCTGAAACTTACGTCGCCACTTCGGTGACTTCACAGTTCGCTTTGCAGGATGCTTGGTTAAAGGGTTCTTCCAGGCGGAGCGTGACGCCGGGAAGCCCCAATGCGAAGTCGATACCGAACGCTTCGGTTGGCGTAGCAAACCCGGGAGCGATTTCTTTCTCGAGAACGCGTTCTACCGCGGCCAAAGCCGCGGCAACGGTGAAGTCGTAGCCGTCAGGCGTCAGCATCGTTCCCGTGATCGAGCGGCCCTGGAGATCGCGGACACATCCCCACAATTCGACGTGCCTGAGCAATTTGACATCGGGGCTTCTGAGAGCATCAACCCCATTACCGGCCCCGGCTGGAGGCAGGCGAAGGATGGCTCGGATGAGTTTTTCGACATTGGCTCCGCTGCTCGCCGAGGCAAAACTGGCAATCATCGGCTGGGCAAGTTTCAGAACGGCGATAGCCGAGCGCGGCATCGCAAGATAAACCTCGATATTGGGAATTCCTGTGGAGTACCACGCACTCGCGACATCACCCCAGGGAACAAGAGCCGCCCAGCGTCTGCCGGAGGGAAACGGAATTCGGCGACTCTTCCAGGCCAAAGGGGCCGAACGCAGGCGACCGTTTTTGCGAATTCGGCCTCCCTTTTGAATAACCTGCCACATCGTTTTTGCTGTGCCGGGGCTGAGAGAGCCCGTGCTGGTGAACGCCAGAAGCAAGGTGTTTGCCTCGGGCATGGCCTTTTTCAAATGAACCGCCAGGTTATCGGTCGGCACGACGTCGAAACCGACAGCCGGAATGAGCGCAACGTCGCGACAAACGGCCTCCTCATGGCGGGCGGCGATGTGTTCAATAACGTCGATCTCGCCTGTGATATCGAGATAATGACATCCTGCGCGCAAGCACGCTGATACCAGGGAGGAAGCCGTTTCTGCAAACGGACCGGCACAATTGAGAAGGCATCTGCAACCGGTGATGTTCGTCAGAATGTGCTCGACCGAGCTGAGATCGAAAACCCTCGTTGGGCATTCCAGTTGCTGACCGAGGCTGGCGAGCCGTTGCGGATGGCGACCGGCAAGAACAGGCCGCAGTCCGCGTTTAACGGCCTCGAACGCTATTCGCCGGCCGGTATAACCCGTGGCTCCGTAAATCATCCAGTTTGTGGCGGCAGACATGTATGCAGTCTCAAAGCATAAAAACTGATTGAGCTTTCCGGTAACCTAATCCCGTCTGCCAGGTCTCACTTTGGCAATCAGAGATTAGTGTGATCGCACGGCGCGGGAACTTTCAGCTTATAATCTCCCTGCGGCGACGCAAGTAGTCCCACACCACGTAGCGATCGAGCTCCTTACCGGCCGTGAAAAAGACACGACCTCGTGTCGCTTCCGCCAGTTTGTAGGCAAAGCGAATATCCTCGCTCGACTGGCTCCAACCCGGCAGAAGGAAAAGATTGATCGTGATACCCTCCCGAGCACACAGCAGGCCTTCGCGCAGTGTCGCCTGTTCTGTGCGGTCATGGGGCGGGTACATGAGGTAGAGATACGGGCCCTCAAAGTGCGCTGTCGGCAGACCATCGGTGATGAGAATAATCTGCCGGTTGGGGGTATCCTGGACGGAGAGCAACTGGCGAGCAAGTTGAAGTCCACGTTGAATATTCGTGAAATGCCAGGGGATATCCATTTCCGTGATGCGGGGATCGCTCATGTCCGCACGGAGGCGCACCACCGGGTCGGAAACGCTGACCAATTTGGGCATCAGGGTTGGAATTTCACTGGGATGGACCCGCCGGGCGAACGTATAAATCTCCACGAATTCCAGGTAATCCCCGGGATACTCTTTTCGGATCAAGCCGTCCAGCGCCAGCCCCATTCTCTTGACGTCCACGTACAATCCGCCGTAGCGCATCGAGCCGCTCATGTCCAGCAGAACGACTGTGGCGCATTTCGGCACATTGCGGGTCTTGTGGATCACAATGTCTTCGGGAAGGAGCTTCACCGGCAACGACGGCCCCTGACGCACCAGCGCATTGATCATGGTGGCGGGAATGTCCATGTGGGCCAGCGAATCTCCAAATTCGTACGGCTTGGTTTGCGGCAATTCGATGTTGCCTTCTCCAACGATCGGGCCAGTATGTCGACCACTTCGCGCGGCCTGGAGCTGGCTGAAGATTCGCTCGAGCAGGCGGCCCTGGAAAAGTCGATACGCCTTGGGGGTTAGTCGATAACCGTTCTTGGTTTGTTCCAGGCCCTGCCTTTCCGCAAGCTCCCGGATGAGGTCCTCAATCTGCCGCATGAATCCGCGAAGCCGCTGGATATCCTCCTCTTCCACGAAGCGCCGAAGGGCCTCCAGATCGATCACGGCCAGACGTGCGTTCTTCGCTGCTTCCTCTAGCTGTTCGAGAAGTCGATCAATCGTTTCGAGGAGCTCTTTGATCTCAAGCGCTTCGGGAATGGTCATGGACCGATCCCCAGTGAAATGGTATTTCGCAGCCAGTTCGTCGATGAGGTATTTATCCCCAAGCCGCTGAACCAAGTGAAGAATTTTTCGAGCGAACTCGCTGTTTTCGTTTTCCGCGAGGTACCAGAGACGCTCCAGCTCGAAAATGTGTTCTTCACGGAAAGCCCTTTCGTAACGTTTGGCCAGTCGCTCTGGCGGTTGGAGTTGCTGGCCGAACTCGCGATAGCGCCGGGCGGCCTCCGCATGGACGGTTTCCACCTCGTAAGTCGCGAGAATTTTGGCTTTGCGCTGGCGAAGCATTTCGATGAGCGACTGGAGAGAGGGCCCCAATCCCGCGATCATGCTGGGATCCAGCTCCACCGCTTGAGCGAGCTCCTCCTCCGTCAGTTCCCGCAGCGACCCGAACATGAGCATGTGGTTCATGGCAGCCGACAGCATGTCGGGCATCCCGCGGGTTGGGCTGGGAAAACGAATAGGGTTATACTTCTGATAAACGTGGATGACCCCACCGTAGCGATTAGGGGATTTCATAGACGATCTTTCCACGATATTCAGCGCGGGAAATTCGGTCAGTCACATAAAGTCCGGCGAGAATAAATTCCACACACGAGGCGCGGACCGCCGGATCCTGTGATACATTCAGTTCGAAGGCCTTTTCCCACACGGGCGGCACGCGTTTCACTCGCTCCGCGTAGTAGCTTGAGGGAAGCAGATCACCCACCTCGATTTTCACGCCACGCCCGAAGATTTCGGCAATCTCGGCCAGTCCGTGCTCCTCCACGTATTCCTGAAACACATCGCGAATGGCCTCGGCCACGATCGCATCGAGCACCTGCTTTTCGTTCATTTGATGCCCGGCCATCAAGTCCAGCTCCAGCTTGCCAAGCGCCGACGAGTTGAGATGCCCCAGGTCGCTGATGCGGGGAACCGCGGGTTTTTCTCCGAGAATGATAGCGCGGCGCCGGGCACTGGCGACCATTGTTCGATAATTGGCAATACTCAGCCGGGCGCTGACGCCTGATTGCTGATCGATGTATTTGGAGCGGCGTGCCACGATACTGATCTGCTCTATAATTTCTTTCATGAAGTAGGGCACGACCACAGGATACTCACCATCCAGGGGAATTTTTGCTTCCTGCTCGGTGATCTGAATGGCAATGTGGCGGTCCCGCGGATAGTGTGTGTGTATGACCGATCCGATGCGGTCTTTCAGTTGTGGGATCACTTTACCGCTGCGGTTATACGTGGCCGGGTTGGCGGAAAACAGGATGAGAATATCGAGATCAAAACGGACCGGATAGCCACGAATCTGAACGTCCCGCTCCTCGAGGATGTTGAACAACCCGACTTGCACCAGCTCGTCCAGCTCAGGCAGTTCGTTGACCGCAAAAATTCCCCGATGCATGCGAGGAATCAAGCCGAAGAAGAGGGCTTCCTCGGCAGACATGCTCACGCCGCCAGCCAGTCGCGCCGGGTCGATTTCACCGATAATATCTGCGAATTTAGTTCCCGGGGCCAGCCGCTCGGCATAGCGCTGTTCCCGTGGCCACCAGGCAATCGGCACTTTGTCTTCGGGAGTCGTCGCGAGGAATTCTTTTGCACGCCGTGTGATGGGCCGATACGGGTCCTCGTGAACTGGCACGTCCGGAATATCGAGATACGGCACCCACGGATCGAGAAATCGCGTGATCAACCGCATGAGGCGACTCTTAGCCTGCCCCTTCTCGCCCAGGAAAAGCATGTCATGGCCGGAAAGGATGGCCAGACTGATTTCAGGAATAACCGTATCGTCGTAGCCGATGATGCCGGGAAAAAGTTCTTCGCCTCTTTCCAGGGCGCGAATAAAATTCTCCCGGATTTCTTCTTTAACAGAACGTGAGACCCAGCCGCTTTCTCGAAGTTCTTTGAGTGTGCGAGCGCGCGGCACTGTGGACTCCATCGCGACCTTCCCCTCGCTGGAACGCATAACACCTCCTTCGATAGCGGAGCCGCACACCGTGGAATCGTCGTCCCCGCGGTTTTTCAGATGGTAACCCAGGGTGCCGTCCCCAGGCGGCTTCACTTCATTTTAGCGCGAACCGTCAATCGGCCAAGCGTCAACGGGCGTCATCACGCTGCCGAGGTGTGTGACTGGATCTATT
>NZ_JACIYL010000308.1 GCF_014359955.1 Thermogutta sp.
CAAGACGGGGAATTAATGCTCCAGCGAGTGGCTGTGGGAAATCACCTCCTGGTCGGCGGTGATAATATGGACCTGGCTCTCGCCCATTTTGCCAGCCAAAAATTCGCGGAAAAGGGGATTGCGCTTGATCCGTGGCAGTCTGTCGCGCTTTGGCATTCATGCCGGGTAGCGAAAGAGACGCTTCTCGGGGAGAATCCCCCGGAGCAACACGCCGTGACCATCCTGGGGCGTGGCAGCCGATTGATCGGCGGGACGATCTCGGTTGATATCGACAGAGAAAGCGCAGCCAAATTGCTGGTGGATGGCTTCTTCCCCGTGTGCGAGATTTCCGACCGACCGGCCCGTCGCCGGGCTTCTGGATTCCGCGAACTTGGTCTTCCCTTTGAAACCGACACCGCAGTGACGCGTCACCTGGCCGCGTTCCTCCAGTCCCACGGGGAGGCCCAGAATACTCCCGTTCGACCCACCCATGTCCTCCTTAACGGCGGTGTGTTCAAGGCGGCGCGATTCCGCGAGCGATTGCTCGAAGTGTTGGCGCACTGGTTCCCCGACCAGCCTCAACCGACGCTGTTGCCGGGGCTTCACGATCTTGATCACGCGGTCGCCAAAGGAGCGGCCTACTACGCTTGGGCGAAAGACCACGGGGGCGTGAGAATTCGAGGAGGGACGGCTCGCGCGTATTACGTGGGAATTGAAACGGCAGGACCTGCTGTCCCAGGAGTCCCTCGCCCGCTTCATTTGCTCTGTGTGGTTCCAATAGGCATGGAAGAGGGCACATCGATCGACGTGCCTTCCGAAGAAGTCGGTCTCGTGGTGGGCGAACGCGTCGTTTTTCGTTTCTTCAGTTCTTCGGTGAGGAAACAAGACCGGCCCGGCGACGTGCACCATTCGTGGTCGCCGGATGAAATAGAGGAGACGGATTCGCTGGAGGCGTGTTTGCCTACGGATGACGGAATGCCAGGGGACTATGTCCCCGTGCGATTTCAAAGCCGCGTGACGGAACTGGGCGTCCTCGAATTATGGTGCCTTAGCACCACGAGTGACCAGCGATGGAAGCTCGAGTTCAGTGTTCGAGAGGATGCCGATACCGATGAGTGAACGATTCTCAGCCGTTTTCACTGGCTCATAATCAGCGATGTATCACTCGGAGATAACCGAACCTGCTGCGCCGCGCTTCGTTGTGGGGATCGACCTGGGAACCACAAATTCGGCGCTATGTTACGTGGATACCGCCGAATCTCCTTGGCAGGTGCGTGTCTTCCGGATCCCGCAACTCGTGGCCCCTGGCCAGGTGGAGGAACGGGAGACGCTGCCGTCGTTCCACTACGAGCCCGCGCCTGGCGAATTCGATCCAAAGCTGCTGCGATTACCTTTTGGGCCAGCCCACCGGGACCACATTGTCGGGGTGTTTGCGCGAGATCACGGTGCGGAAGTTCCCGGGCGACTCATCAGTTCCGCCAAATCCTGGCTCTGCCACACCGGAGTGGACCGAACAGCGCCGCTGCTTCCCTGGCATGGAGCACCAGACGCCACCAAGCTTTCTCCGGTGGAAGTCTCTGCCCGGTATTTGGAACATCTGCGCGACGCTTGGGATAGCCGGTTTCCCGGATATCCACTGGCCGATCAGGATCTTGTGCTTACGATCCCGGCTTCCTTCGATGAAGTGGCTCGACAGTTGACAGTCAAAGCCGCGGCACAGGCAGGACTCAAGCGCGTCACGCTCATCGAAGAACCACAGGCGGCCTTTTATGCCTGGATCTACCGCCACAGCGAAGACTGGCAGCGCTGTGTTCGGCCGGGCCAGAAAATCCTTGTGTGCGATATTGGGGGTGGGACGACCGATTTCACGCTCATCCGGGTACGAGAGTCAAAAGATGGAATGATCCAATTCCATCGGGTGGCGGTGGGCGAGCATCTCATTCTTGGCGGGGATAATCTTGACCTTGCCCTTGCGCACCATATCGAACGAAAACTCAATCCGGATGAGCCCCTCGACCCTCAAACATGGTCGATCTTGGTGCGACGCTGTCAGTTCCTGAAGGAAAAGCTGTTGAGCGAACCCGCGCCCGAGCGGATAACCGTGACGCTGCCCGGGCGAGGTTCCCGGGTTGTCGGTGGAGCCCGGCATTTCGAATTGACCCGAAACGAAGTGCTTGAACTCGTTTTGGATGGTTTCTTCCCCCTGGTGGAACTCGACGCCAGGCCAGCGGTGCGGCGGTCCGGATTCCAGGAATTCGGCCTTCCGTTTGCTCCCGATCCGGCCGTAACGCGCTATCTGGCAGCCTTTTTGACGGCCCATCGTTTCGTGGCCTTGGATGGCGACTCACCGGGCCATGATCCTGCCCGACCTGATCTCGTGTTGTTTAACGGGGGTGTCTTTTACTCCCATGCCATCAGACGGCGTGTGGTCGACGTCATCGCTCGATGGTTCAGCAGTCCTCAAAGGCCCTGGCAACCGATCGTGTTGGAAAACGAGAGGCTGGACCTGGCGGTGGCCCAGGGGGCGGCTTATTACGGTATGGTACGGCGTGGGGAAGGCGTTCGGATATCGGCCGGTTTAGCCCGCACGTACTACATCGGCGTGGCCATGTCTGACGAGGAGTTGCGGCATCTGGCCGCAACGGCGGACGCAGGCAAATCCGAGCTTGCCAAAGCCGAATTGCCCGAACCGGAACTGCTTGATGCGGGCCAGGAGGGCGAATCCCAGGTCCCGGAAAAACTGGCGGCAAGTGTCTGCGTTTTGCCGGCAGGAATCGAGCCCGGGGAAGAGGTCCACTTAGCGGAGTGTACGTTTCATCTGCGCATCGGAGAGCCTGTGGAGTTTCCGGTTTATTATTCGGGGACACGGCTGACCGATCCGGCGGGCGCAGTCGTTCTGGTCCGGCCGGAGGAATTGAGCTCATTGCCGGCTGTGCGAACCATCCTCAAAGTGAGCTCCCGTCGTGAGACGCCCAAAGATATCGCGGTAACGCTGCATGCCAAACTGACGGAAATCGGCACGCTGGAGATCTGGTGTTCCGAGGTGGGGGGAAATGGTCGGTGGAAACTGGAATTTGATGTGCGGTCTGCTGTCCAAACGGACCGGTCACCACATCAGGGCTCGGGCGAGCAGGAGGGGGTCCTCGAGGAAAGCCTGGCGGAAAACGCCCTGGAACTGATTGATCGGATTTTCGGTCCGGAAGGAACGGAGTCCCCGGCCGCTCTCCTCAGGAAGTTGAGCGAAGCGACACGCATGAACCGCCGTGACTGGCCCAGTTCTTTCCTGCGAAGGATCTGGCAGCGGCTGATGGAAAACGAAGCCGGGCGGCGTCGGAGTCCTGAACATGAAGCCCGGTGGTTGAACACGCTGGGTTATGCCCTCCGACCTGGTTATGGACTGGCTGCCGATGACTGGCGGGTGGCCGAGACGTGGCGCGTCCTTCAGGGTAAGCTGGTGCACGCCACTCCTGCATGTCGCGCGGAATGGTGGATTCTGTGGCGTCGTATCGCGGGGGGGCTCACGGCAGGTCAGCAGCAAGCGCTGGCCACGCCCCTGATGGCGTCGGTCCGCTCGCTTCACCGGCAGCAAATTCAGGGAACAGGAAGTACCGACTTTCCTTACGCAAGCCATGAAGGAGCGGAAATCTGGCGACTTTTGGGTAGTCTGGAACTCCTGCCGCTCAACTGGAAGGTCGAATTGGGCCAGATCATTCTCGATCTCCTGCCCAAACGCCGCGTTCAGCAGGCGCTGTCGGCCTTGTTGTGGACGCTCGCCCGATTGGGGGCCCGCATCCCGGTGTATGCCCCCCTGAACTCCGTACTCCCGGAGGATGTTGTGACAACGTGGATCGAACGCCTGTTGCGGCTGAAACTTCCTGAGGAGATTCCACCGTATGTGCTCATGCAGCTCGCGCGCAAGACGGGCGACCGCTACCGCGACGTGGCGAACAAAACCCGGCAGCGCGTTCTGGCCTGGTTTTCCCAGAGAAACGTGCCCGAACACCTCGTGCGGCTCGTGGCAGAGGGCGGGACCCTCGAGGAGACGGAGCAAACCCAGATTTTCGGCGAGGAACTGCCACGTGGATTGCGAATCCTGTAATCCCGCTAGGAGACAGGATATCAGCCACGGTTGGGAGAGCAACCGCTGAAAATGGAAGGCAGGGCCGGAGCAGGCGGCTGGTGGGGTGATTTCTATCTAATCAGATCGGGACGTTGTTTATTCCGTGATTCTCTTCAGTAAATACTCCGTGGCGGCGACGGCCCGCAATCGCAGCCGGTCAAGTTCGTCAGCCATAAGCTGAAGGGAATGAAAATCCCGCGCCTGTTGATACATCAATTCCGTGAGCTTTTCATAATTTTGGTTCCACTCAAGCCACAGCCGCAGAACATCCGCGATTTCATCCGTTGGAATACTTTGACCGTTGATGGTGGACTTCCGGGGCGGCCTGAGACCCGAGGAGGACGGGTGGCCGGAAACACTCGGATCGCAGGGACCCAGTTGTGTCCACAAAGGTGGACCGGGGTGACTTGAGGGACCTTCGACGTCCGACGCCATTTTTTGTCCTCCGTGACAGCGGGGATAAAGGAGACGGGATGACACAAATATTGATGTGTTAGTGTTGGCGGAGATTCAACTCCAAGTGAGCGACGCACATCCGTGATGCTTGCACTCGGAGTCGGCAAAGTGCCGCTTGATTCTCACCCGTCGAACAAAATCGAGTTGACTCTTCAATTAACGGCCTCCAAGACCCGGGAAGTAGCCGTAGTAATTCATGAAATAGCCACCGGTAGGAGCGGCA
>NZ_JACIYL010000309.1 GCF_014359955.1 Thermogutta sp.
GCGGGACGCAGGTTTTCAAAAAATCTTTTCTCCAGCTCACGCCTTGCGGATTTTCTCGCGTCCGCATTTAACGTTTTTCGTCGCATTCCGGGTATCGACGATTAAGGGAGCATGCTGAACGATAAAGTCATAGTCATAGACCGAATGGTCCGTAGCAATCAGCACGCAATCCTGGGAGGCCAGAAACTCCGCCGTCAGTTCAGAACTGGTCATTTCCGGAACGCGGAAGTGCCGCATCTTGGGTAGTTTGGGAATGTAGGGATCGTTGTACGTCACAACTGCACCGCCGTCCAGCAGCATTTCCATGAGCGCGAAGGACGGGCTTTCCCGGGGATCATCCACATCTTTTTTGTAGGCCATGCCCAGGATGCACACCTTGCTTCCTTTCAGTGGTTTCCCGTGTTCATTCAGCGCTTTGATGACCTGGTGGATGACATACTCGGGCATGGAAGTATTGATCTCGCCGGCCAGTTCGATGAAACGGGTGGTCATGCCGTGCCGCCGGGCGAGCCAACTGAGGTAGAAGGGGTCGATCGGAATGCAGTGTCCACCAAGCCCAGGACCGGGATAAAACGCCTGGAAGCCGAACGGCTTTGTTTTGGCCGCCTCAATCACTTCCCAAATATCGATCCCCAGTCGCTGGAAAAGGACCTTTAATTCATTGACCATTGCAATATTCACCGCCCGATAGGTGTTCTCCAGGATTTTGCAGGCCTCCGCCACTTCGGCACAGGATACCGGAATGACCTGCACCACGGCGTGGCTGTACAGGGCGGACGCCAGTTGCGTGCTCTTCGGTTCAATTCCACCAACCACTTTGGGAATCCGTTCGGCTGAATAGTTGGGATTGCCGGGGTCTTCACGTTCGGGGCTGAAAGCCAGATAAAAATCCTGACCGACTTTCAACCCGGTTGCCTCCAGAACCGGCAGCATGACCTGCCGTGTGGTGCCGGGATAAGTAGTGCTTTCGAGAACCACGAGCTGATCTCGTCGCAACACTTTGGCAATGGCCTCGGTTGTGCCCTCGATGTACTGGAGATCAGGGTCCCGGCTCTCATTGAGCGGGGTGGGCACACAGATGAGAATGGCGTCCGGCTCGTTAAGCCGCGACATATCGGCGGTCGCTTCAAATCGCCCGGTGCTGATCCATTCCTGAATCCACTGAGACGGTATATGCCCGATGTAACTTTGACCTGCGTTCAGCTTCTGGACTTTTGCCTCGTCAATATCAAACCCAATTGTCGAAAACCCCGCCCGGATGAACGCGCGAAGCAAAGGCAATCCCACATAACCCAGGCCAATGACGCCGACTTTGGCCTTTTTCTCCTGAATTCTCTGCAGGACCTCTTCGTACGTCATAACTTTGTGTCTCCCATGTGTCTGAGCTGCACACCCGTTGAGTTACCGGCACCCTGTATCAGCGACCACTGGCGTGATTGACGACAATCCCACAAGTGAGGGGTGTCGCCATCCAGGAAAAGCTTCCTGATAAGCTAATGTAGCATATTCCCTCGGCGGCGTACCGCGTTCGCCAAGACGAGACGTCCCACGCGAGACCGAGAGCGCTGGTCACAAACGCCTTGATGGGTTCCGGCTAGGCGGCTTTTTTCATCACGGGGGAGCGGGCACTACCCCGTCCACCACGACCGTTCGAATGCTCTGGCCATCGTTCTTTTCGCGGGAGATTAGGATCTTTCCGTCTGTATGCAACCCGCCGAATTGGAGGGACTGCGCCTCGTCTTTGGGAAGAAGCAGTGTGGCCGTTTCACCGGGCCAGTTCAGAACCAGCACAGACCCGCCTTCTTGTGGCTTCAATGTGACCTGGGGCGACCGATCGTTACCCATCCGATGCGGATGGTAAAGAGTGAGGAATTCAATTTGTGTTGATTTTTCCGGAGTTTCGGCCGTCAGATGCCATTCCCTGACTGTAATTCTCGGTCGGGGATTGGGATCGTATTCGTTTGTTTGCGTGAAACTCAGCCTTTCCGGCATCAGGAACTGGACGGGACATTCCACCTGACCCACTCGGGCAAGAACGCGGTTACCGTCCACCTGCATTTTCTCCGGGCTGTGCAGCCAGTACTGATATTTCACCGGACGCGTGGCAACCAGCCGATCGTAAATGACGATCCATTCCGGTTTGAGGAAGATGATCGTGCGGGTGAATCGCCGCAGGAGAGGTTGTCCCTTGCCCTGGGGATCGCCGGGATCTCGGTAGCAGGCACCTGCCTCGCCTTCCACAACGTCGATTTCTGGAGAGGTGTAAAAGGCCGTGATTTGCCCACGTGTCTCGGCCGAGTGGGGAACCTGCCCAATTCCATCGACTGTAATACTGTTCACCGATCGCGTGCTCCACATCCAGCGAGCGTGGTGGGCACTCGCGTACAGGTCCCGACGTCCGCTGGAGACAAAAAGACGCGCATTGTACGCCGTGAGGAGAAAAGAGTTGTTGGCGTCGTACCCGTGCGATTGGGTGCCAAAGGGACTCGATTTGAAAAGAATCTGGACGTTGTCGCGGGCATCGAGGAGGGTCGTATTCAGGGCAGCCTGGCCCGTTCCGCGAAATACCCGCGAAGTGGGCAAGTCGTCCGGTGGCCGGGATGCAACTTTGGGAAGTGTTCCGCGGACAAAATCCCAGAATTCCGTCGGTTGCGGCGGTCCGCCCATGCTTTCCACATACCACATCCAGTGGGGATTACGGGCCTGAACAGCGAAAATGGACATGAGCGGCACGTTACTGCGGGCCTCGCGAGTGCAGGCCAAATCGCCGAAACCGCCCGTCACGGCATGGGGAGGCATCAAGTACATCGCATAGTAACCCGCTTTGGAAAAATACGGCTTCTGGAAGGCGTTGATTCCGAACATGGCCCGCATGACATCGGCCCACCAGGTAAAGCGTTGCATGTAACTTGCCCAGTAGCTGGAACCTTCATGCCATCCGCCGTCGTCATCGCACCAGACCGGGTAGGTGTTGAAAAACACATTGAGGGCGAACCACGTCCAATCATCTGCCTCGGGAATTTCGCCGTGAAAAGTGATTCCCACTTCCCCCAGAAAATGCCAGGCCCGATTCGCATGACTGTTATACGGTCGCCAGAAATGCCGTGGACAGAGCGCGCGGTACATTTCCGCTCCCCGAATCCGCATGACCTCGCGGCATTTTTGACGCTCCTCTTCAGACAGCAGGTCATACACAAACGTGTAAGTGCGCGAGAAATAATAGGCGTAGGGCATTCCCGCTTCGTCGTTGTAGCGAAAACCTGTTGAGCCGACCGGGTCCCATTTGGCGCAGTCCAGGAGGATCCTTTTGGCAAGCTCTCCGTAGGGCTTGTGACCACCCACCCGATAGACGAAACCCAAAAGGGCCGACGTTCCCAGGGCGCGAATGGTGTATTCGCGGTTTCCCCACCAGATTTTCGCCCACTCGTCGCTCTTTCTTTCCACGGTGGGCGGATATTTGGGGGGTTCCTCCGTGCGCGGGGGATTGCGCAGGGCACTTTCGCACCTCGCCACGAGCCGTTCCCAGAGATCTTTCAACTCACCTTTCGCGGCTGCCCGCAATCGCGAAAGGTCCTCTGGTCGGATGAATAGACGCGGATGATCGGCTGGGATTCTCGCCAGCAACTCATCCCGTGGTGGCATCGGCATGGGGACGGCGTTTTGAGGGATCGTGAATTGCCGGACTCGGCTCCAGTTGGTGACGGCCGCCTGGTTGCGTCCACGGTACCGCCAGAAATACCGGGCTGCCCCGAAGGTCTTCGGCGGACAATGGACATTCCAGACGATTCCCCGTGCCTCGTAAACCACGCCCGCAAAATCGGGGTCCCGTGCCACCTGGAGTTCCCATTCTTGGATATTGGCCTGGGGACGCCAACTGAATGCCGGGGGATCCGTGGCCGAGATCGACTGATCCTCCGGACGGTAACCCCACTCGCCTGGTTGGATGGGCGATTCGTCAAGCACAAGTCGCGTTGGTTCTCCCGAAACGCGTGCGCCGACCCATAACACCGATGACAGGGCGAGGAGCGAACAGAAAGCCGTACCAGGGCCAGTCAGACGCTTCATCAAGGGGCCTCCCCGATCTACATGAATTGCACGCAATTCAAAAACAGTGGAAACGGTGCAGGTTGCACCGCGGGATTGATGCGAGTAGCCCTATTGTGATGTGGGACCTTCCAGTGTGCAAGTCACCGTGAGGGCCGCCTGTCGTGCGACTGCCAGATGTGCCGGATGGGAGCGTAGTCCGATTGCGCAAGTTAGGGGATTTGCTGCGGGTCCCACGCGTGGACGAAATCGACCAGGGCCAGTACATTCTCGACGGGCGTCGACGGAAGCACTCCGTGCCCGAGATTGAAAATATGTCCCGGACGCCCACGGGTTCGCTCCAATATGCGCCGGGCTTCTTCGAGAACGAACTCCCGCGACGCGCAAAGGACCGCAGGGTCGAGATTTCCCTGGATCGCGTGGTCTTCACCAACGGCTGCCCAGGCGTCGGCAATGTCCACCCGCCAGTCCACACCGATGACCTGTCCACCGACTTCAGCCTGAAGGGGAATAAGGGCTGGGTTGCCCGTCAGGAAATAGATGACAGGAACGCGCCGGGGCAAGTAGCCAAGCACGGCCTGAGTGTAGGGCAGAACAAACTGTCGGTAGTGTTGCGGAGCCAGACATCCTGCCCAGCTATCGAAGAGTTGGATGGCCTGCACCCCAGCGGCGACCTGGCCCTTCAGATACCGTCCCACGGATGGCACCAGACG
>NZ_JACIYL010000031.1 GCF_014359955.1 Thermogutta sp.
ACCCCACGATGAAACCAGCCAGCTTGAGGCGAATCGCCCCGTGATGTCCGGCCTGACCAGCAGTTTGTTGATCATTTTGCTCCTTTTTTGCAGCATTTTCCGCGACGCCTGCCATAGAAAAGTCTCCCATCGTCAATGGCGAAAGACTCCACAAAACGAACAGAATTTGCTCGACGAGATGCCCTTCTCATCCCGCTGAAAGTCAACGGAGAAGACTGGGCTTCTTAATGAAACTATAGAATACAAATGGGCAGGGCGAGATGCGATGAGATGACAAGACAAGACGAACAACCAACAAGATGGCGCGAGTGCTCGAAAGAAATCACCCTCCCTTTGAGGGGAAAATGCTACCACCCGTCGTCAGCTCGTTGAGGAGTGCTATCTCCACCCGGGCATTCTGCTTCCGCTTCTCCGGGTCCGGATCGGTGTAGAGCGGTTCGTTGGCGGCGGCGACCGAGATCCGAATCCGTTCCGGTTCAATCCCCAGTTCCACGAGCTTTTCCATCACCCGAAGACACTCGGCATACGCCAAATCCCAATGGGTGTGAAAAGGAGATCCCGGCGGCAGCGGTCTGGCTGAGGTATGACCGCGGATCTCGATCTTTTGCGGTTTACCTGCCAGGGACTCGGCAATTTTTTTGAGCGACTCGTCGAATCCCGGAAGCGGTTGATCGGTCCCCTCCTCAAAGAACACGACCCCACCCGTCGTCGCTTCATCCCCCGGCCGGATCGACCGGACCTTCGCTTCCCGACCGCGAGGTCCTTTCACCTTGCTCGCCCCTTCCAGAGTCTTGGCCAGCTTTTCCCGGCCTTCACTCACCGATTTAAGAGGAGTGGCCACCGTCGGCTTGTAGTAGAGAGCCAGCTCATCGAGGGACACGTATTTTCCGAACCGTCGTCGCAGTGCTTCCGCGAGGGCTTCGAATTGGTCCTCCTTTTTCACCTCGCTCAAAGCCGCCAGCATGATGAAGAACGTCAGCAGGAGCGACATCATATCGCCGTAGGTGAGCACCCATTCCGGTGCCCCACCGCCTCCACCTGAGGACTCCTGCTTCAATCGTCCCATGCTGGCTACCTTCAGACTTCAATGGATCTGCCATGGCCAGATCATGCCGCCTTTTTCTGGTCCTGCTGTTTTCTGGCCTTGGGCGGCACGAATGTTCGGAGCTTCTGCTCGATAACCCGCGGGTTTTCCCCCGCTTGAATGGCCATAATTCCACGGACGACGATTTCCATGCGTATTTGTTCCTCGCGGGAAAGATGCCCGAGCTTTTCCGCCATGGGGAGGGCCACCACGTTGGCCACAATCGCCCCGTACAGCGTGGTCAGGAGGGCCACAGCCATTCCCGGTCCGATCGCGTTGGGATCACTCATATTCCCCAGCATGATGATCAGTCCGACTAGAGTTCCGATCATGCCAAAAGCCGGCGCGAATTTCCCGATCTGATCGAAGAGAAGCTTTCCAGTCTGGTGCCGTGCCGCCACAGCGTCCATTTCCGTGCGGAGAATATCCTCCATGACTTCCGGCCGGGTACCGTCCACAGCCATCTGTACCCCGAGCACGATAAACGGGTCAGAAATTTCCGGAAGACGATTCTCCAGCGCCAGAAGTCCGTCGCGACGCGCCGTCTCTGCGAGTGAGACAATCTGCTGGATCAGCGCCGAGACGTCATCACTTTTATTAAAAAAAACTTTTTTTATGACCCCACCGATTTTCAATACATCCCGCAACGGCATAGACGTGAGCAAGGCCGCGATGGCACCCCCCACCACCATCATAATAGAAGGATAGTCGATAAACGCCTTGGCGGAGGCACCAGGCGCTATCGCGATCGACACCACAATCAGCAGAAAACCTCCCAGAATTCCGATGACAGACGCAATATCCATATTCAGGACACCTCCTTCGCAGTGTCACCGGAATGACTATTCGCGGGCCTGTGCGGAGGAAGCCAGTATTTGGCCTGCTGATAAGCGACCGCGCGTCGCAGGACCTCATCCATCGATTCCCGTACGACCACGCGTTCGCCCGTCGTCAAGGTGATATATGTATCCGGACGTTCTTCGACATAGCAAATCAGATCGGCATTGAGAATAAATGGTTCGCCACTTAGTCGCGTTAAACGAATCATAACAAAATTCCATCCGGATTTACTCTTGTGATGGCGTTTCGGCACCCACCATCCCGACTCGTGGCCATCAGCCTGCGGACGACCGGCTCTGTGGTCTTCAGAAACCCTTTGAGCAGGCAACGTTCGATCGCTCTGCGTTCCATCTCTTCCAGGGATCAGTAAATGCCAGGAACGGCCGGGATCATGGGCGCGAGATCCCAGCCGCTCGACATACCATAGCTTACCTCCTGCCAAAATCAACGTCGCAGCGACAGCAATTCGTCAAGCATTTGCTGCGCGGTACTGATGACACGCGTGTTTCCCCGATACATGCTGGAGGCCAGAATCAGGTCGATCAGGCTTGCACCGATGTCCGTGTTGGAAAGTTCCACAGCCCCCGCCACCAGAGTTCCGATGCCCTGCTCGCCGGGGTTGCCCAGTACGGGAAGTCCCGAATTCACCCCTTCCGCATACAGGTTTTGACCCCGTTGAACCAGTCCGGCCGGGTTTGCAAAGCGTGCCAGGCGAATCTGCCCCAAATCTCGCGTCACGCCGTTGGAAAAGACCCCCCGGATCAGCCCGTCCTCGCCGATGATAAAGCTCGTCAGCACGCCGGGAGCCGACCCATCCTGGCGGGATACCATCAACGTGCTGTTTTTCGCCGCCAGGCCGGAAATTTTGCTGAAATCCAGCGCAAACTCCAGCGGTGATCGTGCCGACACGTGCCGCCGCTCGATAGAAATCTTGTTATTGGTCGCGGAGATAAAATTCCCCTCACCGTCAAAATAGATCAGACCGGTCCCTACGGAAATATCGGCCCCCGATATGGGATCGTTGTCCGGAGAATCGGCAAACCAACGATAGACTGTTTTGGTACTATCCCGGGCTTCTAACACTGCGGTTAATCGAACACGAATGGGTATTCCCAGCGAGTCATAGACGAGAAAGTCGGTCACCGCACTTTCTCCCACCGCCTGCTGGATGGTTGTCCAGGGGAGATTGACGGTCGTCGTCACGCCGTCCGGAAATCGCAACAGCATCCCCGACATTCCAATATCAATGGCATTGTCTTTTCCGTTATTTCCCGTAAGAATGATTCGTCCGTCCACGCTCACCAGCCCGCCTGGGCTCGTTTGCGGTTCGGCCGGAGGATCCGGCGGAGGCGACTTCGGGATTGGATTCGAGGGGTCATCGGTGGGCACCTGGATGCCCATCGCCTGCACCATGAAGTCGATGAGGTCCTGCACGGTTGTGGAGCTGGTAATCGTCAACTGTTTTTTATCAAGGGTTCGGCCACCTTTAATACCGGAAAACTCCAGAACTCCTTCTTGAAACACATGCTCGTAGGTTGAGCCGTCGCGTCGGAGAACGTCCACCAGCTTCGTGGAGGGTATAATCTTGGGCCCGTCCATGTCCAGAACGGGCTTTGTGAGCAACTCCGCGTCCGACATGGAGTCGGTCAACACCACGTTCGGATCGGTGACACCGTTGACAATCGCCACGAGATGATACTGAGTATCCGTTGGTGAATATCGATAAATATACCGATTGTTCCATTCGGCAGGATCACCCGTGGGGAGATTACTCAACACAACACGTCCGTTCAACACGTTGATAGGGTCGCTGATTGGGCCTGGTCGGCTGATTCGCCCGTCTTTCTCAAAGGCCACATAATAAGTAAAATTCCCACTTAAAAGAGTGGTGTCCATCACCGGACCGAGGGCCGCGTCGGCCTTTGTATCCAGATACGTGGCGGTCCCCATAGGAATCTCATCCACGTATTTGAAATCCGTATCACCCGCCGTGCGCCGGTAAATCCGGATATAGTCGTATTTCCCCGTTGGATCGGTCGGCAGATTGGTGAGCTCGAGAGCATCATCGCCCGCTCCCACGGTAGCCGAGATGATACTCGAGTACATCCCCTCGCTCATGGCCGGAGGCGGCTGGGGTGGTCCAGGAATATACTGCCCGTGCGCAAAAACAATTCGGTACTCGTACGTGGTTCCGGGGACCAGTCCGCCTCCGGCACTCTGGCTGTTCGGGATCACACTGCTCACATTCGGTTCCGGCGAATAACCAGGGGTCAGGCGGTCTTCCGGTCGGCTGTACCTCCCGTCTCCCAGGATGGGCGTTTGGATCCGCGACGCAGTGGTCGCGATATCGCCGGTTGGCGACAGGGTTCCCTCCAGATAAACATTCTCCGTCGCTTTCGCCACAGCCTCGGAACCGATTGGAATCGTGATCGGCTGGAGATCGGTTTCCTGAACCTGGAAATTCTCGTCGATCCCGTAGCCCAGCACACGATTGCCCGTAATCGTGACCAGTTGATTCTGCGAATTAAGCTTGAATATACCGTTGCGCGTATAGAGCCTTTCGTTCTGCTGACCTTCCACAATGAAGAAGCCATCGCCCTGAATGGCGATGTCGGTTGGATTGGAACTGACTTCGATCGTCCCCTGATTAAAGTTGGGGGTGATATCGGCCACCATTGTCCCCAGGCCGATCTGCCGCGGATTGGTGCCGCCGGAGTCCGCCGTCGGCATCGCACCCAGTGCCAGGGTCTGAAGAAACTGCGTCGCAAACGACGCCGACGACGCCTTGAACCCGACCGTGTTGGCATTGGCCAGGTTGTTGCCGACCACATCGATCGTTGTTTCGGCTGCCGTGAGGCCGGTTAAAGCGGTTGTCAAAGCAGACGCCAGACCCATAGCCGTGTCACCCTTCTCTATAAAGCCTGATTCCTGTCAGCGCGTTCAGTCCCTTCCCTCTGGCTTCCCATATCGGAAGGATCCTATCGAATATTTAAATGGTTTATCAGACGTACCATGGCCGAAGAAAATCAGTTTATATCCACGGTGTTCCCTTCCTGACTTACTTCCGTGACATTTTTTATGGGAACTTTGCTATCACCAACATAGAGAAACAGGTCCTGTCCTTCCATGGCCACCCTGTCTACTTTTCCCGATACAGAGTTTCCCTGTGCATCGAGCCCCTTGATCTGCTTTCCGATCAAAATTGCACCGCCCGTGATATTTTGTGCTTTGGCCAGTGATTCCAGCGTGCTCACCAGCCGCATGTTCGATTCAATTTCCCGAATCTGACTGACCTGCTGCAAAAGCTGAGCATTATCCATGGGATTCATGGGATCCTGATTTTGAAGCTCGGCAATCATCATGGCCAGGAACGCGTTTAAATCGAGATTTTTAAACGCGTCGGTGCCATTCGGATTCTGTGGTCCCACCTGGCCTTTAATTGTGGTCGGCGTCGTGATCATCAGTTCTATCCTGCTCTCCTATCGGGGACTATCATGAGTCCATTCACGGCCTGTTATTTTCAGGCGATAACATCAAAAAGACTATTAATCGGTCGCGCTCCTCGTGGTGAATGCTCCTGGTCGTCGGTGGTGCCCCTGGCCTGCCCGGTCCACCGCGTACCGGAAGGACGGGGAGTATGGGGGGACGCCGCGTGCTGCTGCCCCCCTCCTCCCGAGTTCGATTGCGACATCAGCGTCACGTCGAAGCGTTCAATTCTCACGCGGTGCTCGGCGAGCCTCTGCCGCAGATCGGGCAGATTTTCCATCAGTAAATCCCGGGCTGCCGACGATTCCGCTTCCAGCCGCGCAATGAGCGCTCCACCTTCTACGCGGAGCTCCACCCTGAGAGCACCCAGTTCCGGAGGATGGAGCCGCAACCGGAGTTCGCCGTCTCGCATGCGTGCAAGTCGCACGGCATGGAGGACGCGCTGAACCAACTCGACCCTGTCGTGCTGCGAGAGGTGCAGCGGTTCCCGCCCCGGGCTGGAACTCTGCTCCAGTGAGGGCGTTGACGCCGGGCGCCCTTTCATACGAGCGGTTTCGCCCGCTTCATTATTCCACGCTGTGACTCGTTCTCCCGCGTCCCTTGTTTCGCTCTCTTTGCGGACGTTTTTTTTCGTTTTAATCTCCTCTATCAATTTTGATTCAGGTCCGGAGACGGCCGGGAGCTTTCCTGCCCCCGCCGAATCCGCCTCCGCGGGAACCGTCCTCGTTTGCCCGGGATTTTGTCCGTGATCGAGACCGCTAGTTGAACGAGTTTTCTTATTCGCGCGGATTGTCGTTTCTCTGTCGGCATCGACAGTTTTCTCTGTTGAGTTAGTCACAATGAATTTATCTGGAAGGCTCAACGCCGATGCCGATTCTGACTCCTGTTTTTGATGGACGGTCTTTGGATTATTTTGTTCCAGGCCTGTGGATGACGCTCGGCTCGACGGTGGACTGACGTCCGTGATTTTCGGCCGTGTCTGCCCGGATCTTTGCGCCTTGCCGCCCTCGCCCAACAGCGCTGGCTCGGCGCGGTCCTCGCCCGCGCCTGCCGCTTCGACCACCTGGAAATCGCCCATCACACTATCAGTGGTCGCCTGAGGCACACTCGGGAGTTGCCCCACACATCCGCGACATTGTGGCTCAACAACTTCCTCTTCTCTATTTTCTTCCTCTGCCTCGGCTCCGATCTCCCCCTCCCTTTTTTCCCGTATTACTTTGTCGTTCCGCCGGCCTGAAGGTAGTCGATTTCCCTTTGTACTGCGTGTTTTCTCGCTCTGCCCGGAGACTGAGTCTTTTTTGGAAGCCCCACCTTTCTCTTCTCCCTGAGAGGTTGCCGGCTCTGACCGGCCCGTTCGCTCGGTGGAACCTCCATCAGTACGGGAAGGTTCTCTGGCTGTCTCCGCTTTGCTTGCCGCCGCTTCCCGACCGCCGTTTGATGTATTTTGCTCCGACTGTTTTACCGCTTGTTGATTGAGTACATCCTGAAATGAACTACCTGTTGGTTTTGCCCCCATCTCCGAACCGGCGTAATCGCGGGGACTTCCTCTTAGTCCCAAAACAGCCAGAATATCGGGGTTGTCGATTCCCGTTGCCATTGTTATGCTTTAACTACTGGTTAGACATGATGATACAAGGTTATTCAATAAATACACTCTTCCAGCGCTCGGCTGTTTTTCAATCAAATAGCCGCACCGTGCACCGGCGTCCAAATGTCGCGGTTACGTGTCAGGGTGTTCCTGTCGGCCCCGTACCTGCTACGGATGGTGACTGCTCAGGCGCTGTCACACTCTCGCCCAAAGCTCCGCCCTCCCGTAATCGCCGAAGGACCTCCGCAATCTGCTCCGCCTCTTGTGGTGTGCGAAACTCCCCGATGATGCGTGCTCTTTTGGAGTCGTTCATCCCCTGCAACAACCGCACCACGTCATCCAGCTCATTGCGACTCAACATTTCGGTAATCAATTCCTTGGCCTGCGCAGGCCGCAACGACTCCAGTGTCCGACGAACGGTCTCCAATCCGGCGTCTTCCGCTTCTTGCCGCGTTTGGGCGATCAGGGTTTCCAGTTTCTTCTCTTTTTCGGCAACGATCTTTTCTTTATAATCGACCCGTCGTTTGACATTCTCTATTTCGTCTTTATAGGTAATCAGCATTTTGTTTTTTAGTTCAATATCCCGGTACTCCAATGTCCTTTGCTGGAGAATCGCCTCGTAGGATGGTTCCTCCTGTGGTTCCGGGTTTTGTGACAGTTTTGCACTGGAGCCCTCGACAGCCTGTTGTTCACCGCGCATGGCGGCCAGCCCGCGGCGAACCTTTGCGGGAGTTAACCCCCACGCAAACCAAAGATGCCCTGCGATACACAGTGCACCAATGGCCATCGCCGCAAAGAAATAAAGGGCGGCCGACAATATTCCATCTAACATTCTGCCCATGCGTCACCTTCGACGGATGACTGTCGGTTGGCCAGCTCGTCCATCTGCTTCAATTCATTTTTCACCGCGTTTTTCCGAAACCGTTCGCGCTGCTTATCCCGCAAAAGCTCCAGCACTCGCAGTGCTCGATTCGCCTCCAGCAGTGCTGCACGTCGTCTTTCAATTTCCTCTCTTATCGCTTTTAATTGTCGAACAAGTTCGTCCTGCTGTGCCGCCAGGATCAGCTCATAGCGACGATATGCCAGCACCTGATCAACATCCAGAAGACCCGCACGCGTGGCAGCTCGCAGGTCTTCCTGAAGTCGCTTCTGCCGGGCATCAAGCAACTTTGCCTGTTCAAGCAGGATTTCCTCCGCGGAAATTGCCTGAAGCAGTTCCAGGCGTCGATTATCGCGTTCTCGTTCGCGAATTTTCAGGACACTTTCAAGGCGAAACTGAAATTGAGCCATACTCGTTTATGCTCTGAATATTCACGGACGTGGTGACACCGCTCCCACGGTCGGTCGTTCTATATCCCGGCGCTGGCTACCGGGTTGCTGGTCGGACTTCCAGTTTTCAATCTGTTCTGCCAGGTGCAGCAGTGCTCCACGGGCTTCCTCGTAGGTCGCCCGCTGGTTCACGTCCTGCCGCAAAAAGGCGTCGATGTTATCGCGAAATTGGATCGCCCGATCGACGCCCGGGTGGCTGCCGCGGCGATAAACGCCAAGTGTGATGACGTCTTCATGGTCACGATAGAGCCCCAACAGTTCCCGTATTCGCATGGCCGCGCGATTATGGGCCGGATCAACAATATCCGGCATAAGCCGACTGAGACTCTGTAAAACATCAATCGCTGGGAAATGCCCCCGACCGGCAAGACGCCGTGATAGTACTATATGCCCATCCAGTAAACCGCGCACGGAATCGGCGACGGGTTCGTCCAGATCGTCCCCCTCTACGAGAACCGTGTAAAACGCCGTGATCGTCCCGCGAGCACTCCGCCCGGCTCGCTCCACGAGCCTCGGCAACAAGGCAAAGACGCTGGGAGGATAACCCCGGGTCGTGGGAGGCTCGCCGGCGGCCAGTCCGATTTCACGCTGGGCCAGGGCAAAGCGTGTCAACGAATCTATAAGAAGAAGGACATCTTTACCCTGGTCGCGAAAATATTCGGCAATCGCCGAAGCTGTATATGCAGCCTGAACCCTTAAAATAGCGGGTTCAGCGCTGGTCGCCACAACGACGATACTCTTTTTTAGTCCTTCCTCCCCCAGATCGCGCTCAATAAAGTCGTTGACTTCCCTGCCCCGTTCGCCCACAAGCCCCACAACAATCACATCCGCCGCTGTATATCGGGCCATCATGCCGAGCAGGACACTCTTCCCCACTCCCGCCGCGGAGAAAATCCCAAGACGCTGGCCCTTCCCACACGTCAACAGCCCATCGATGGCTCTCACGCCTGTACTGAGCACTTCGTTGATCCTGGGCCGCTCGCATGGGTGAGGAGGCGCCTGCTCGTAAAGAACGCGGTCCCTTAAAAGAGGCGTCGGCTTACCATCAATGGGATGTCCCTGAGCATCGACCACCCGGCCGAGTAACTCTTCGCCAACCGGCAACCATCTCACTGTCCGGCATAGACGCACCGACGCTCCCCGGCGAATTCCTTCCTTATTCCCCAGCGGGAATAAAATTGTGGCATCGTTCTTGAATCCGATAACCTCGGCCATCACCTTTCGGCCATGGTCCACCTCAATTTCCGCGAGCGATCCCACCGGCACGGGAAAGCCCTGTGCGGTGATACTTACGCCCACGCTTTGTACCACCGTCCCCTGTATTTCCGCGGGTAGTATCTTATCTAAATATGTGACAATGTTATTCATGCCGATAGTGGTGTTTTCGCAATCCCGCTTGTTTATTTATGACCTGCCAGTTCCTCGACAATTCGTTTGGCTTGAACTTCCAGTTGTTCATCGATGACGCCAAACTGCGTTTCAACACGGCACCCGCCACGACTTATCGAGGCATCCGCCGTAATCTCTGCCTGCGCCACCGGAGCCAGTTCTCGAACCAGCCTCTCTATCTGCGGCTTCAGGGCTTCCCAATCGGCCGGATTCAATCGAATTCGCATCGTCGGTGATGCTGCGGCGAGCTGAATGGCCTCCCTCATCAGAGGCAGCATCACCTCCGGTGTCTTTTCCATCGTCTGGCGCGCCATTCGTGCCGCGATCGCCGCCGCCAGCGCCAGCAGATTACGTTCCCATTCGCGCAGTAAATCATGGCGTGCCTCGCTGATCTGATTGACCGCCGCTTTCAACGCAGGCATCAGGCTGGTCAGTTTTTTTTCAAGTTCCTGACGAATAATTTGCTCTGTATTTTGAAATCCCTTTCTCTTTCCTTCCTCTTCTGCTTTAACTTTGATCGTTTCGGCTTCCCGTTTCGCTTCGGTCACAATCTGCGTGGCCTGGCGGCGTACCTCGTCCAGATACCGCTTGGCCCGCTCGGCCATATCTTCGAAGTTAAACGGGGTTGCCCGAGCCGCCAGACTCGCGTTCTCAGCTTTAATCACCGTTGAACCGTGTTTCGTTGTCATATATTGGTCATCAAATGAGGGAGATCGTGGGTATTCTTTGCCGCAATATTATTCGACCATTCTCACAAAGTGGCCCACCTCCTCGTGCGAGGTATCACTCGTTTGTGCTGGTTGTGTCCTCCGTGCGGCAATGCCGACAGGCAGCCGGATTTTGCCGGTGATGGCAAGTCTGCAGGCCAAGTCTCCGAGTCTCTTTCGAGCTTCCTCCACATCGCGAAGCCGTACCGGCCCCAATTCAGCCAGTTGGGATCGAATCGCCTTCGCTTTCCATGGCGAAATCTCTTTCAGAACGCGTTCCAAAAGACCAAGCGGCGCCCCCCAAAGTGCCAGCACCGCAACCTCCGGCGGAGCCTGCTCGAATATCAATCCCAGAGACACATCGTCAAAACGAATAAACTGATTAAAATCGACAGGCGGCAGCGGTGCCAGTTGTTCGGCAACCTCAGGGGCAACCGTGTAGAGCGTCTGCAGTACCTGGTCGGCAATTCCACCTCTGCAGTGTTCGACCATACCGGTGATGGTCGTTAATCCCGCGACGCGGCGGCGCGATACACTACTGATTTGTGCCAACTTTTCCTGAAGCGCCTTGTCTATTTCGCGGAGAATGTCGGGATCGGTCTCTTCTAATTCCAGAAGGCAGCGCACGATCTCCACCTGTTTCTCCCGCGGAAACCGCACAAGGACCGCCCCGGCCTGAGCCGGAGCCAGGTGCGCAAGGACCAGGGCAATCGTGGGCGCACGTTCTCCGGCAAGGATGCTGGCGAGTTTATCCGCCTCGGCATCCTGGAGTATTCGAAAGGGCGTTTCCCCCGTCTTCGGTTCCTGGCTTGTGTTTGAAGAAACCGGCTTTTCCCGTTCCGGCGGCTTCTGCACCGTTAATTCCTGGATTGAGATTTTTGAATCGTCGGCCTGGTTGAGAAATTCCCGAATAACCTGCTCTCTTTCTTCGGTAGATATTCTCCCCAGTGCCATCCAGGTGTTCCGCACCTGCTGGGCATATTCAGGGGGCAGCCGCTCCAGTAGTCGGTCTGCCGCCTCCGGCTCCAAACAGTCAATAAAGATTGCGGCTTTACGAATACCTTTTGTGTTAATCATTGACATACTTTGCAGATGGTGATTCGCTACACGGGATTACCGATCCATGCTTTGAGGATGTTGGCGGCCGTTTCGGGATCTTCCGCAACAAGTTCGGCGACCTCTTCACGGAGTGACCGCGTGCCGGTAGCCGCCCGGCGTTTCGGTCGTGTTTCCGTCTCAGCTCCGCTGGATTCAGCCGTTTCCGCGGTTGCCGGTGTTTCAGGAATGACAATTGTGCTCCCCGGGACAGGCTGCGCCGGCTGTCGGACAGTGGAGCGCAGCACGATCAGGCTCACAAGCACCAGGGCCATCAATCCGAGCGTCGGCCAGTACTGGCGAACAAACTCCAGGGTCTGCTCGGTCATCGAAGGCTGGGGAGGAGGGCTCGAGGGCATGTCCACAAAGTCAGTCACGGTGACCAACTGCGTCGGATCGCTCACCCCCTCGACCGGTGGCAGAAGGGTCGCAATATGTGTCCGAATTTTATTGAGTTCTTCTGTTCTAATTTTGTCCAGGTCCTGTGCTGTGGGCCCTTGCTGGTTTGTATTATTAGAACTATTCTGCTGTTCCCATATTCGTCTAAAATAACTGGCAGGGATAGCGACTGAGACTGTCACGCGTTTCGGAAGCAGTCCCGCCGTTTCTTGCTGGATCACCGTCTGGCCCACCGAGTTGCGTTCTGTGCGCTGTGTCTCTTCCTCGGTCTCGCTGGGACTGGTGGACGCAGAGTTGAGTGATCGCGGTGTATTACCCTGGGCCACATAGCCGACGCGACCTCCGCCGTCCGAGGTTGCCTGGCGTGTTTTTGTCGTCTCCGTCACGTCAACAGCTATTGCTTTGGGGTCAAGTTTTACCTGCTCCTGACGCTGGTACTTTGTGGGGTCCAGCTCCACGTTGCAGCTCACAAGTACACCGGGTACGTATCCCAGAGCCGTTTTCACCTTTTCTGCAAAGTACTGTTCCCAGGAGCGCTTCAGGGCATACGTTCCTTCTGCTGCCTGCAGAGGCTGATCATCGAGGGCATAGTAATTTGCCCCTGTGTCCATATTGGTGACAACAACATCTTCCGGTTTCAGACCGCCTATACTTTTAGCCACATAGTAACGAATAGATCGAATAACCTGATCGGACAGCTCCTGCCCTCCGATGGGTTTAATCGCGACGGAGGCTGTGGTGACGGTCTCCCGCCGCAGGCCTCCCTGGTTGGTGCGAGAGAACATCACCACGGCATCCTGGACGCCGGCCATCTGACTGATGACGCGTGACAGTTCCTTTTGGAGGGCGATTTTCGTCCGTTCTTCTAATTTGTAACGCGGCTCAAAAGCAGAAGATTCCTTAATAGTTTTTTCGAGAATATCCAGATAGTTATAAGGAAGAGCATTACCCTCCGCCAGGGCGGCCATATATTTGTCCTGCTTGCCCTGCGGAACTCTGATGCGGGTGCCTTCAATCCGATAATCGTTGAGCCCTTTGGCGGCAAATGCCGCTTCCATTGCCGGCAGATCGTTCGGCGAGAAATGAGCCCCATTCATCAAGTAAACAGAGCCCCCGGTGTGCGAATAGGAGACGAGAAATCCCAGGCTGATGATCACGGCGGCAAAAAGCAGCGCCGTGGTCACCCGCATCCCCGGCGTCATGCCGAGGAAGAGATCCCGCAATTGCTGCCATGTCGTGTTCAGAAAGTCCATCCCTGGACACCTGATCTTGGAAAATGATGCAGCCTACTTCGCCTGCAACGCCGCCAAGTCTCCGGGGTTGTCGTTAACTCTACTGATGATATTATTAAACGCGAATATTCTGAATCTCCTGGTATGCCTGAATGAGTTTATTTCTGATCTGCATCATCAGTTTAAAAGCGATGTCGGCTTTCTGGACGGCCGTGA
>NZ_JACIYL010000310.1 GCF_014359955.1 Thermogutta sp.
ACGGTTCCAATACTTTCTTTCTCCCGTTCGCTCGGACCGGCGTACAGCAAGGAAGATTAGAGCAGTACTGTGGATTTTATCACAAAATTCTATCCGGGAACCGTCGGTCACGGCACAACCGCGGAGCGCCCTCTCACGCTCTGTAAGAATGCCGAGCCCCCTTCCCTGGTCCAACACGTCCCCAGCAGCACCAACCCCTCTCCCGTCCGACATCGTTCTCAAGCAATTCCATGGGCTTTTTCATAAGCCGTAATTTTGTCCTCATGTTGGAGGGTCAAGGCGATGTCGTCGAGCCCTTCGAGAAGACATTTCCGGCGAAATGGATCAATTTCGAAAGTGGCGTGAAAGCCATTGTCGTCCGTCACAGTGCATTGTTCCAGGTCCACGGTGAGGCGATAGCCCGGGGTCCTCGCGCATCTTTGGAACAGCTCTTCGACCAGGGACTCATCCAAACGGACCGGCAAAAGGCCGTTCTTGAGGCTGTTATTGTAGAAAATGTCGGCAAAGCTCGGAGCCACAATCGCGCGGAAACCATAGTCCACGAGAGCCCAAGGAGCGTGTTCGCGGCTCGATCCGCAACCGAAATTGCGACGAGCCAGGAGAATCGTGGCGCCCTGATATTCGGGTCTGTTGAGGATGAAGTCCGGGTTGGGTTTTCCATCTTCCAGGTACCGCCAGTCATAAAAGAGGAACTGGCCGAAACCGGTGCGCTCGATCCGCTTGAGAAATTGCTTCGGAATGATCTGATCGGTGTCAACATCCGAACGATCGAGGGGCACTACCAGTCCTGTATGACGGACAAACGGCTGCATGCCTGCGACTCCTCTCTTTCCCAATTTGTACGCGGTCCCTTTCAAACATCTGTTCAATGCAATGGCTGAGCGGCACAATCGTACTCACCAGCAGCCGGAGGCATCTCGGGTGACTGGGTTGCTCAGCGGTAGTCCCAATTCCTGATATCGACAAACCGTCCGGCAATCGCCGCGGCAGCCGCCATGGCAGGTGAAACCAAATGAGTCCTCCCCCCTCGGCCCTGCCGCCCTTCGAAGTTGCGGTTGCTCGTCGATGCGCAGCGTTCCCCGGGTTCTAATCGATCAGGGTTCATCGCCAGACACATGCTGCAACCCGGTTCCCGCCATTCAAAGCCGGCGTCCTTGAATATTTTGTCCAGACCTTCGGCTTCCGCCTGTCTCTTGACCAACCCACTACCCGGCACCACCAGAGCCTGCACATGGTCGGCCACCCGATATCCTTTCGCTACCGCCGCTGCCGCCCTCAGATCTTCCAGCCGCCCATTCGTGCAGGAGCCGATAAACACTTTGTCAATGCGAATCCCGGTGATCGGTGTGCCGGGCTCCAGGCCCATGTAGCGGAGGGCATCCTCGGCGGCCTTGCGTTCCACGGGGTCCTGGAAATCCCGGGGATCGGGAACCTTGCCCGTCACGGCAACCACCTGCGCCGGGTTGGTGCCCCAGGTCACCTGAGGCTCAATGTTGTCCGCGAAAAACACCTCCACGCGATCGTATTTGGCCCCTGGATCGGTGCGCAGATTCCGCCAGCGCGCGACCGCTTGTTCAAAAGCATCCCCTTTCGGCGCAAATGGTCGCCCACGGAGATAAGCAAACGTCGTCTCGTCCGGTGCAATCAGCCCCGACCGTGCGCCGGCCTCGATTGTCATGTTACACACCGTCATCCGCTCCTCCATGCTCAGCCGGCGGATGACTTCCCCGGTGTACTCGATGCAATATCCGACTCCTCCCCGTGTCGTAAGTTTCCCGATGAGGTACAAGATCAGGTCTTTGGCGGTGACACCCCGGGGCAATTGCCCTTCCACCCGAACCTCGAACGTCCTGGGCTTTTTTTGCAGCAGCGTTTGAGTGGCCAGAACGTGCTCCACTTCACTGGTGCCAATTCCGAATGCCAGGGCCCCGAAAGCCCCATGAGTCGCTGTATGGCTGTCGCCGCAGACGATTGTCATTCCTGGCTGGGTGAGGCCAAGTTCAGGGCCGATGACATGTACGATTCCCTGTTCCACGCTGTTAATGTCATACAGGCGAATACCAAACTCCTGGCAGTTTTTGCGCAAAGTCTCGATTTGCTGGCGGGAAATCGGGTCGGCAATGGGGAGCGACCGATCCGTCGTCGGCACATTGTGATCCACGGTCGCCACCGTCCGTTCCGGCCTGCGAACCCGCCGCCCAGCCAGTCGCAGTCCTTCAAAAGCCTGTGGACTGGTCACCTCGTGGACCAGATGAAGATCGATATACAGGAGGGTTTGCCCCCCCTCATCGGTGTAAACAACATGGTCGTCCCAAATTTTTTCAAAAAGAGTCCGGGGGCCGTCAACATTCGTCGTCATTGGGTACGTCCAGAACTTCGGTCCTCTCCAGGGGTCACTTGCAAACACGACGTCACTACATCTCGTAAATTGTAGCAAAGGCGGCTACACTGCGGGAGTTTCTAGCCCGACGGTATGTTTACAAACCACTATTCTGCGGGAGTCCAAAGATTGACGAGGGCTCATGCACCAAGCCGAGCGGCAGGCTTGACCATTTCTCCGACCGAGAGATTAGAGGCCTCCCGCACAGTTGCAGCCCTCCCCCTCAACCTTTTGGTCGCGGCATTTCGCTTTTTGCCAACCGTGGACTTCGTTCCTGCAAGGGGCCGTCCTCATCGACACGTTCCGTAGCAGAAAAACGTTTGGCAAACCTGGCAAAAAAGGCAAAAAAGTTACTAGCGCAACGAAACCAATCGAGCCAGTCATCAAAATCAGCCGACGAAACGTGTGTAGGCCGCAGTGGTGAAGGGCCTCCAGTCCTTTTGAAATCTCGGTGCAAGTTGGGAAGCCCCTCGTGTCGCCCAGCCTCGAAGGGTGGGCCACTGATGGGTCAGTGCGGAGTTTTGCCAAATGGTGCAAGCTTTACCGCGATTCTTGTTGTGGCTTGTTGTAGCGAACGGCCTGGCAGCGATCGGCCTCTCACAGGAACCAGTTTTGGTGTTCCCCGAGCAGCCCGGAGTGGGGCCCTCCAAAGTCCTTGGCCCCGATCGAGAGGTCGCCCGGCTCAGCGGGCCGGAGCTGGCTCCAACTGCTTTCGAAGACGAACATGAGGCGGCCACGACATGGATCGAGGAACCGACTTCTGGGCCGGTTCAGAAAAATGAAGCGCAAAGCTCCCCGGTTAAAGAAGACACTAACGGTTTAAAGCCTCAACCACGCTCCCCCGCGGTTCCGCCCAAACCAGCCAATCCCTATAAAGGCGTGTTTTATGAAAACGACTTTTCTTACCTCGATAAGCCCGACAACCCGTACTTTTACCTCGGCGATGCTCTCAAGCGGAATCGCCTGGGGAACTGGGGAATTCTGGACGTTGGCGGAGAATACCGCCTGCGGCAGCACAACGAGCACATCTTGAACCGCGATAATAACTTCCTGCTCCAGCGAACGCGGATTTACGGAGACCTCCACGTTGGTGAAAGGCTCCGGGCCTACGCCGAGGCCATCGATGCGACGAGTGCCTGGGAGGATCTCCCTCCACGCCCGATCGAAGAAAACCGCTTTGACGCCCTCAATTTATTCGCCGACGTGAAAATACTCGACGCCGACTCCGGTGACCTCTGGTTTCGGGGAGGACGGCAGGAACTGCTGTACGGCAACCAGAGACTCATTTCCCCTTTGGATTGGAGCAACACGCGGCGAACCTTTGACGGTGTTAAACTATTCTGGCGGGGCGAGCGGTGGAACATCGACGGATTCTGGACCCGACCGATCCCCTTTTCTCAGCACGTGAACAACGACCACAATTTTGACCACCCCGACCTCGACCAGGAATTTTACGGCATCTACATGACCCGCAAGGGTAGCTGCAGTCAAACACTCGACCTCTACTACCTCGGCTACGCGAAGTACAGTGATCCAAGACCCTTTAAAACCCACACTTTCGGAAGTCGCTGGGAAGGAAAGCTCGATTTGTGGTTGTGGGAAATCGAAGGTGCCTACCAGTTTGGCGAGTACGGCCCCGTGGATCACTCGGCGGGCTTCTATACGCTGGGGGTGGGGCGAAAACTGGCGCGACTCGGTTGGGAACCCACGCTTTGGTTTTACTACGACTGGGCTTCAGGAGACGAGGACCCCACCGACGGGCGTCACGAGACGTTCAACCAGCTATTTCCTCTCGGTCACAAATACTTTGGCTGGATGGACCTGGTAGGCCGACAGAATATCGAGGACTGGAACGTGCTTTTGACGATGAAACCCCATCCCGCCTGGGAAATCGCGTTCTGGTGGCATACTTTCCGGCTTCAAGAAGCCCGCGACGCTCTCTACGACGCAGGCGGCAATGCAATCCGCCAGGATCCTACCGGTGCGGCAGGCCGCTCTGTGGGCAGTGAGGCCGACGTAACTGTCCGCTGGGCTTTCCATCCGCGGGCTGATGTCTTGTTTGGATATTCCCACCTCTTCCCGGGCCGGTTCCTCAAACTCACGCCCGGCGGCGGAGACCAGAGCGATTTCTACTACACGCAGCTCAGCGTGAGGTTCTGATCCCGGGGTCGAACCATGGCCCGGTCGGTGGCTTGAGCCTCCCCGTCGTGTGATATGCGGCAGTGGCACGGTTTTTGATGGGTGATGAAGCTCGACCGTATTCAGCGGGCTCCCCGGGGCCCGCTGAATGTTTTTGCCGGGAAACAGCCCCCAGCG
>NZ_JACIYL010000311.1 GCF_014359955.1 Thermogutta sp.
AAAGCGAAGGGCCATCGTCCCATCCGGCCCGCGCACAACCTGGGGCTGATTGCCCTCCACACGTCCTTCTTTCGCGAGGACGTCGTCAAACGACTGCAAAGGTAGATACCAGGTCAGCCCCGGGCAAGCTTCTATGAGTTTCTGATAGTGTGTCACCTGTTGGCCGGTCGTTTCAGCAGCCAGAACAGCACTTTCCCAATTCCGGGCGATAAGCAGGCACGTCACTATAAATAGAAGAGAAAATCTCATTTTGAAGACCTCCCAATTACGGAATTCCGATCCTTCGTCTTGGTAGCCTATTATCCCAACTCTAGGCCATATGGTACACTAGGGGGGACGCGGTCAATGGGAAGATACATTTTGCGGAGGTTTCGCCCATGGTCACAAAAATCAAACTGGCCGTTTTGATTTTGCTTGCCCTGCTGGTTATCGTGTTTGTTGTGCAGAACACCACGGCGATGGGCATACGTTTTCTGTTCTGGGAGTTTTCCAGCAATGTGGCGACTCTCGCCATTCTCATGTTTGCCCTGGGATTCTGCGTTGGACTGTTGGTGGCCGGATGGCTCGTGAGAGGCAGGAGCAAGGGTCACTCGTCCAAAAATACTGCCGCCTGATAAAATGCGGCCCTTTTAAAATGCGCTCTGGTGTCGCTTGAGGGCGTTCGTTCTTTTAACAAAGAACTAAGAACTCTATTTTTGTCGAACGCCGTGGGATAATCTTCTGATTGTCGGCCATATCACGTGGCGGACTGCTGACGCAGCCGATCAATCACGACGGCAGCAATGATAATCACCCCGATAACCGTCTCCTGCACCCATTTGGGCCAGCCCATCTGCTGACCACCCATATAAAGAATTGTGATGATCAGCGCGCCGATGACGCTTCCCAAGATGGATCCCTGGCCACCCATCAAACTTCCCCCGCCGATGACGACGGCGGCAATCACGAACAGCTCGTAGGCGATGGCCGAGGTAGGCTGTCCGATACCCCCGATGAAAGAGAACTGCATAAGACCTGCCAGTCCAGTGAAAAGTCCCCCCAGGGTGTAGGTGGCGATTTTTACTCGACCGACCGGAACGCCGCAAAGTCGGGCCGTCTCCTCGTTGGAGCCGATGGCGAAGATATATCGGCCAAGCTTGGTGTACCGCAGAATAAGAGCGGCCACAATAGCGGAGATGATTAATATCCATACTCCCGGAGGCAAAATCCACACACGCCAATGCGGATCATGGGACGTGAGCGTCGGATCCATAAGTCGAGTAAGCCACGTATCCTCCCGAGGATAAATGTCTTTTTCTTGCGCCAATCCCTTCGCCAGGCCTCGAAAAATTCCCATGGTTCCCAGCGTCACGATAAACGGTACCAGTCGCAAACCAACCACGGTAACACCATTAACAAATCCTGCCAGAACACTGACCAGAACTCCTGCGACGAGGGCTATCCAGGGAAGCAGTACTGGCCATTGATGGATGAGATACACGGTTTCTTCTTGCCCATTTGAACCAGCAATAGTGTAATGATAGTCGAGTATCCACGCCACGGTCACCACGCTCAGTGCGATCATCGAGCCGACGGAGAGATCAATCCCTCCGGCAATGATGATCATTGTCATCCCCAGTGCCGCGGTGGCATAAACCGCACTTTGTCGCAGAATATTTTCCAGATTGCGTGGCGTGTAGAACTTTCCACCTTCCACAAGGACCGCGAAAAACAGAAACACGGCAAGAAGGGCAGTAAATCGCCCGAGGGCGGTCACCCAGGGTGACGACCACATATCGCGAGTCTAACGAAGCCAGTCGGCAAGGTTGGGTAGTTTCATGGTGTGTTAATGAGATTCTCCTGGTCCTGACCTGTTGCTGCCAGCATCAGCGTGTGCTCCGTCCACTGCTCGGTGGGCCGACACGCTACAAGACGTCCGCGCGACATAACGGCGATTGTATCGCAAAGGCCGAGCAACTCGGGAAGATAACTGGACACCATCAAGACCGCTTTCGGGCTCGTGCCCCCGCCGCCCTCGGCCGCTTCCACGATCAGGCGATAAATCTGGGCTTTCGATCCCACGTCGATTCCACGGGTTGGTTCGTCAAGCAGCAGAACGTCCACATCGGCAAAAAAGAGTCGCGCCAAAGCGACTTTCTGCTGGTTTCCCCCGGAGAGTGTCCACGTCGGCTGTCTGACGTGTTCACAGCGGATAGAAAACCGCTCGATCCAGCGTGTTATCATGCGCTCTTCCCGACCAGGAAAGACGAGTCCCAGCGCTCCCAGGTGATCCACTCTGGGTAAAGTGATGTTCTCGGCAATGGAAAGGGAGAGCGCGAGTCCTTCCCGTTTTCGGTCCTCACTGAGAAACCCCACGCCCTGTCGCCACCGCTGGCCTGGTGTGGCAGTTCCTCGAAAGACTCCGACTCGGATGTCTCCGGCACGAACGGGGTCCAACCCAAAGATGGTCCTCAATAACTCCGTCCGGCCCGCTCCCACCAGCCCGGCGATTCCCAGGATTTCTCCTCGGTGCAAGCGAAGACTTGCCGCGACGGGCTTTCTGATCCCGGTCAGTCCCTCCACTTCCAGAATGCACGGTCCACGGATTCGGTGGCGTCTGGGGTACAGCTCACTTACTTCGCGGCCTACCATGAGCGACACGATTTTCGGAATCGGCGTGTCAGATGTAACGCCACTGCCCACGGTTTCACCATCGCGCAGGACGGTGAAGCGGTCACTGATTCGGTGGACTTCTTCCAAAAAGTGGGAAATGTAGATGACGGCAAGCCCCCGATCACGGAGGCGGCGAATAAGCGTGAATAATCGCTCCACATCCTGTTGGGCGAGGCTGCTGGTCGGCTCGTCAAGGACAACGATCTTGGCCTGAGAGACGACAGCCCGCGCGATTTCCACCATCTGCTGATGCCCGGGAGGCAAATTCTGCACCGGTGTTGCCAGCGGCAGGTCAGCCAGCCCCAGTTCAGATAGAGCCGCACATGCCTTTTCGCGAAGTTGCCGCCAGCGAATAATTCCCCAGCGTGCCGGCTCCACACCAAGAAGGATGTTTTCCATGACGGAGAGATGCGGCGCCAGCGACAGCTCCTGGTAAATCATGGCGATGCCGCGGCGGCGGGCTTCCAGGGGATGATGCGGCATGAACGGTTCTCCGTCCAGCCACATCTGCCCTCGGTCCGGACGGTGGACGCCCGCCAGGACCTTCATCAGGGTGCTCTTCCCAGCCCCGTTTTCACCTACGAGCGCATGAACTTCTCCCGCGGCGACCTCCAGGTTGACTCCGTTCAGGGCCTGGGTGGTTCCGAACCGTTTCGCGATGTTGACCATCTTCAACCGAGGTGGCAAGTCCCCCATGGTACTTCAGACCTCTACCTTGGCGGGAGGCGATACCGTGGATTGTCAACTCATTTATCGGTCCCCGGTGACTCATCCTGGTTGCCGGCGGGTTTTTCAGATAGTCCCACTAACTGCCGCACAGCCGGGTCGGTCGCCAGCTTCTCGCGCGTGACGAGAACCACACCTGTGTCAATATATTCGGGAACCTTTTGTCCACGCAGGTGTGCAACAAGAGTTTCCACGGCTAAACGCCCCATTTTCCGAGGGTTCTGAGCGACAAGCGCGTCGATGAGTCCCGCTTGAAGAGCCTCGACCAATCGCGGGGTAAAATCGAACCCGATAAACCGAACATGGACTTTGACACCGCTTTTGCGGAGGTCTTCCAGGGCGGCGAGCATTCCCAGCGTGGAGCGGTCATTGCACGCAAAAATGCCGTCAAGAGCCAGTTCGTTCTCTTTGACAAAACCTTCCAGGACATTCGTTGCTGTTTTCTTGCAACCTTCTACGGTGGCATCCTCAGGGTAAGGATCGGCCACGATCTCCAGCCCCCCGGCTTTGGCTGTTTCGATGAACCCTTCGGCGCGAGCCTCCGTACTTCCCGTCCCCTGCACAAACCGCAGCACCAGGACGCGGCCTTTGCCTCCCAGAAGTTCAATCATATGCTGGGCCGCCAAACTGCCTCCCTGTTTGTTGTTGGTGGCCACAAAGCTGACGTGAGCATGGCCATCGATTTCCGAGTCGAAAATAACGACAGGGATACCGGCCTCCACAGCCCGTTCCACCGTCCGTCGCTGAGCCGACCGATTGAGCGGGGCCAGGGCGATCCCGTCCACCTGCAGGGTGACCATGTTCTCCACAATCTTGTTTTGCTCAGCCAGTTCAGTCTCGGTGAGGGGACCATCCCATTTCATTTCCACCCCCAATTCGTCCGCCGCCTCCCGAGCCCCCATTTCCACTGTTTTCCAGAATTCACCACCGGTGCTCTTGGGAATCACAGCGATGACGAGTTTCTTACCTCGATCGGCACTCCCCTGCGTCGATGGCGGTTCTGACGATCGGCACCCCGAAAAGCTGAGAATAACACCGGCCAGAACAATGACGGTACTCCCGCGAACTACATCAAGCATCGGATGGTTCCTCCTCGACCGACACTAACAGGCGGCGCTGATCTCGCCTTTTTGCCAGTGTACAACACGTACTGCTCTCCCGAGTGATAACTCTCCAGTTTAGAAGGTCAGCCCCGGAAACTCCACACGGTGGTGTTGTGAGCGAGCTGTACCCACGATCAAGCCTCGCGACGCCTGACTCATCCCCACTTTTCGACTCACGGGGACGCGGACCTCCGCATGG
>NZ_JACIYL010000312.1 GCF_014359955.1 Thermogutta sp.
CTCGTGGCCAATGCGGGTGGTTCGGGAGATAATTTCACCGACACCGTTTTCGACGACTCAGCAAAACGTTCAATTCTGGAAAGCGCTGCACCGTTCACGGGAACTTTTCGTCCTGTCGATCCTCTGAGTGTCCTGAAAGACGATCTTGCAGACGGGACGTGGTCGCTTGAAGTCACCGACACCATGCCCTGGGATACGGGCACCCTCAATGAATGGTCCCTGACGTTTTCTTATGAAGAACCGTACACCGTTACAGATTCGGACGGAGTGTACAGCTTCAGTGGCCTTGCTGCGGGAGATTACACTGTGCGCTGCGCAACGGCCACATCGGCGTGGCCGGTTTCCGCAGACCCGGGGATAACCGTTTCACTCGGCCCGGCGGAACAACGCACGGGGGCCGATCTCGCCATTGCAGAGATTCCTTCCACCGCGGTTGATCTGGGCCAAATCACGCAGAAAACTATTTTTGTCGATAACTCTCGGCCGCAGCTTTACAAATTTGCGGCCAGCCATGATGGTCTGCTGTCTTTCGTGGTGCCCGGCTCAGTCGCCCCATCCAGCGCCCGCGTTTCGCTCTATAACGCGCAGGGACAGACAATCGCCAGCCATGCGCTCTCAGCACAGTCGCACCAACTCGACTGGAACGTGCAGGCAGGAGGGGAATATTACCTCCTTCTGGACGGTTTCGAAGGCGAAATCCGCTTGATTAATTTGGTGGAAGTTCACCCCGGAAATGTCACGATTTACGGTACCTCCGGCGACGATCGAATTGACGTATCTTTTGAGCAGGGATTGGCTTTGTCGGTGAACGGCGTTCAGTATGACCTCACCAACGAGCTCGCCAGTAGCGGGGGCACTTTCAACATCAGCGCAAATGGTTTGGAGGGCAACGACAACGTCACACTGATCCTGAACGATAACGACTGGTATCTCCGCGGCGAACCTGGCGAAGTTCGAGCATCAAGCGGATCGGTCACGGTATCCGCCTCCGGAGTCGAATTCGTCGATGTGCGTGCTGGCAGGGGTAACAATACGGCGGAGCTGAGCGATTCTCCCGGCGACGATCTATTTGTGTGTGCCCCAGGTTTTGCCCAATTGCGCGGTCCGGGATTTGAAATTAATGTGGAAAACTTTTCCGTTGTCCACGCATACAGTCGCGCCGGGGGAAGCGATGTCGCGCACCTCTCCGATTCCAAGGGTGACGACCGCTTCGTGGCCCGTCCGGAGTATTCTGTCCTGACAGGCCCAGGGTTTTACCACCGCGTCAAAGGTTTTCGTTACGTTCACGCGTACAGTCGCAACGGCGGAAGCGACGTGGCTCAGCTCTACGGCTCCACCGGTTCGGACATTGTGGCAGGCACCTCCGACTGGACGAGCATTCGGGGAGATGGATATTTCGCCCGGGCAAAATTTTTCAAGACCGTACAAGTGGCCGGAAATGGCGGGGCCGACGTGGCCCAACTGAACGGGTCTTCTCAGCAAGACCGCCTCGATGCCGGGCCGCGATGGTTGAGCTTGTCAATGAACGAAAAAGTCGTCACCGTCCGCGGCATCCCCCAGATCATCGTCAATGGCGGAACCGGCTGGGACATCGCGGACCTTACAGACTCCCCCGGTGATGATCGGTTGCGATGCTGGCCGGGCAAAACACTTTTTGGGGGGCCCGGCTTCAATTTGATTCTGACCTCGTTCGAGGAGGTAACTGCCCATTCTGTCAACGGTGGAGCGGATGCTGCTGAACTCTGGGACTCCAGCGGCGACGATACGTTCGTCAGTTCGCCGCAGGTATCACGGATGGAAGGACCGGGGTTCCGTCATACGGTGGAAGGTTTTCGCTACGTCCATGGGTACGCCATCGCCGGTGGCCAGGATACAGCCTATCTGTCAGGAGGGCCGACCGCGACCACCTGGACTCTCCGCAACCGGCAGGCGATTGCCATGGGCGAAGATACCTATCGTCGGGCAAAGGCTTTTGATGCGGTCTTTGTCGAAGGTGGAACCCTGAGCCAGGATCAGGCCCGACTGTTTGATAGTCCCGGAAACGACTATCTCAAAGTAACCGGTGACGAACTGATGTTTTTCACCTCGGGTTGGAACGTGACCTTACGAAATATCCCATACGTGAAAGCGTACGGAAGCACCGGGACCAATCTTATCTCTCGCACTTTAGCGGACGTGGCCCTAATCCTTTTCGGGTCTTGGATATGAAGTTGCACGGACGCCGTGGTAGACGTCTCTCCAATAGGCCGAGCCTCCACGTCCACCAAGTGTCCCGGTCGCATCCCAATCATGCGAGGGATTGGAGGGCCGGGTTCCACCCGGGCCACACCACTGGTGGGGGCAATTCATGAATGTCCCCTCCAACAGTGTGCACTCGTGGCATCTTAGTGGATTTTTGCAAAAATTGGTACGGCTCAGGGTTGCCCCTCATTTTTCTTCGTGGGCCGGCTGGTATCCTGAAAAAGAACAACGCCCGGCGACCCCAAACGCCACAACAGGCAGTTAATGATTGTCTTCCCCAAGCTTTTTTGGCGGCTGTTGCGGTGGCTTCGCCCATTTTGGAAGAATTGGCCCGGTAATGGATCGGCTTTGAATAAAATCGGACATTTCTGCCAACTGGGACGCACCGAATAATGGGCAAGGACGTATCTCTTTACGACATTTTCCAGCGATTGTACGAGCGTTTCGGGCCCCAGCACTGGTGGCCTGGTGAAACACCGTTTGAGGTGCTCGTCGGAGCCGTTTTGGTCCAGAACACGGCCTGGTCCAACGTGGAGAAGGCCATTGAGAGGCTGCGCGAGGCTGGACTGACAACCCCGAAAGCTCTCTACAGCGTCCCGGAGACAGAGCTCGAAGAGCTTATCCGATCTGCCGGGTATTATCGCATCAAGGCCCGCCGGCTGCGAAACCTCTTGCGCTTTTGCATCGAACGTTATGGAGGTTCGCTGGAGAGGATGTTTCGCACACCTCTTGAGCAACTTCGTGAGGAACTGCTTTCCATCAACGGCATAGGCCCGGAGACTGCCGACTCAATTCTCCTGTATGCCGGAAATCTGCCCACATTCGTGGTAGATGCTTACACACACCGCATATTCGCGCGGCACGGGTGGGTGGACTTTGACATCGATTACCACACCTTAAAAGAGTATTTTGAAAGCCAACTGGAGCCAGACCCAACCCTCTATAATGAGTTTCACGCCTTGCTGGTAAAATTGGGAAAGGATTACTGCCGGAAAAAACACCCTCGATGTGAAGAGTGTCCGCTGCGGGACTATCTTCCCGAGAGCGGACCTTACGAACCGCTGTGAGTACGGCAGCCAGAATTATTCTGACACCAAGGATCGAGTGGTTGTTGAGGTAGTATCTGTTGTTCGCCACCATCTCAGACTCCGGCCCAACGTTCGATGTCCCTTTTTGAAGCTGAGGACCAGGCCCGTCGACGTGATGTCCAACCGCTGGCTGCCCGAATGCGCCCGCGAACGTTGGAGGAATTCGTGGGGCAGGAGCACTTTTTGGGTGAAGGCAAATTATTGCGGCGTCTGATCAAAGCCAACCGGCTGGGTTCAGTGATTTTTTACGGGCCGCCGGGAACCGGCAAGACCACACTGGCGCGACTTCTGGCCACGGAGACGAAAAGCGTCTTCCGCCAAATGAGCGCTGTCACTGCCGGTGTCAAGGAACTCCGAGAAATTATCGACGAGGCATACCGGCGTCTGGCAGCAACCGGCCAGAGAACCGTCCTGTTCATCGATGAGATTCACCGATTCAATCGAGCACAACAGGAGGTGCTTCTTCCCCATGTGGAAGAAGGCGTCATTGTTCTAGTTGGCGCGACCACAGAGAATCCTTTTTTCAGTATTACCAGTGCCCTCATCAGTCGGAGCCGGGTTTTCGAGTTTCATCCGCTTTCCCCCGAACATATCAAGGTTCTGATTCGCCGTGCCCTGGAAGACAAGGAACGTGGGCTCGGGCAGTACGAAGTCATCATGGACGAGGACGCGCTGGAGTTTCTGGCACATGCCTGCGACGGTGATGCTCGTCGGGCGTTGTCGGCCCTCGAGGTAGGCGTACTCTCTTCCGAGACGTTTCCTCTACGGTTCACGCGGCAACTGGCAGAGGACTCGTTGCAGCGCAAGGCAGCCGTCTACGACCGCGCCGGCGACGCCCATTACGACACTATCAGTGCGTTTATCAAGAGCATTCGAGGAAGCGATCCCGATGCCGCAATCTACTGGCTCGCCAAGATGCTGGAGTCTGGGGAAGACGTGCGGTTCATCGCGCGCCGGCTGATGATCCTGGCCAGCGAAGACATCGGCAATGCCGACCCGACCGCCCTAACGGTCGCCGTGGCGGCCGCCCACGCCTGTGAAATGGTGGGGCTGCCCGAATGCCGCTTAAACCTGGCTCAGGCGGCGATTTATCTCGCCCTGGCGCCGAAGTCGAATGCCGTCATCATGGCCATCGACGATGCGATCGCGGATATCCGGGGGAATCGAGTCCTGCCAGTTCCCGTGCATCTCCGGGACGCACACTACCCGGGCGCGAAGCGATTGGGACACGGCACAGGGTATCAATACGCGCACGATTTTGAAAATGGAATCGCAGCTCAGGATTATCTCGGGGTGGAAAAAACATATTACCATCCCACCGATCGAGGTTTTGAAAAAGAACTCCAGGCA
>NZ_JACIYL010000313.1 GCF_014359955.1 Thermogutta sp.
AGGGGTAGCGGGCGTGTGGCAGTGATATTCAGCATAGGACTTCTATCTTTTATTCCGTTTTCTACTCTTTCAATCGTATTATTCGATAATCAATCGGCCGCGCAATTTGCCATTTTTTTCAAGAGATTTGATGATCTGGATAACATCCTGTGTAGGTGTGTTGAGCGCATTGAGGGCATCGATGAGAGCCTTGAGTTTGGTTGATTGGGTCTGGCTGGAATCGACACCGACAAACTGCGCCCCGCCGGCCTGAATAACCATGTTTTTATGGGTAATGACCACTGGGCCGATCTCGACGTCTCCGCTCATAACGATACTTCCCGCCCGTTCGTTGATGACAACCCGGGGACCGAGCGGGACTTCCATGAGGGGCAGCTCCATGATCTGGGAGACAAACAGGACAGGATCATCGGCATACTGTCGCGGGACGAGTACTTCGATGGTGACCTGATTGATGGCCCGGGCAAGAGGAACGCCGCCACTCTGTACGGTCATGTGGGAATTGATGAGTTCCACAATATCCTGAGCGACCTGAAAGTCAGCATAAGGCGGTTCAATGACGAGGGTCATGCGTCCATCCTTCACAAAAGAATTGAAGAAATCCGATTCGAGGCGACACCCACCGGTGATGCGACCCACCGTGGGCGTTTCGGGATTGTCGATGGTGATGGGGCCTTCCGCGAGGGCATAGACTCGACGGTCACGTGGATCGGGACCAACGAGCGGCGTGAGAAACAGGGTCCCACCCGCCAGGCTTTTGCACACTCCCACAGAATGGACCTGACAATCGATCCGATCGCCCTGGCGGGCACCGGCTGGAGGAACAGTGGCCGTCACGAGAACGAGGGCCACGTTTTTGGCATCCTTGAGTTCGGCCGGGCCGTTCTTCCCAAGGGGCGTTCCCATCATCTCGAGGGCCACGCTCATGCTCCGAATGGTGGGCAGGAAGCTCCCGCCGTCGCCGGTTCCCCGCAGTCCCACCACCAGGCCCAGCCCGTGAAGGCTGTTATCTTCCTGACCTTTTACTCGACAGATCGTTTTTAATGGAACGGCGGCCAAACTGACGGAGGCACCGCTTGCCAGAAGGAGGCTGATGCTCACAAGAAAGGAAAACCGTGGAAGGTGCATCATATCCCAGGGTCCTTGCTTTCCAGCAGTCGCTGTTGCTCGACTGAAGGCTGTTCCCGCGGTCATGCCGCTCCTATCGCTTAAACCACCTTAAAACGGCTGATGTGTGTCGAGCCATTTGAGGAGCCAGCCGCGACGATATCCATCGCGGACGTGACCGGCTTCCCGCTTGACAATCCTCAGATCGGCGATATTCTCGCTGAGCACTGTGTTGTCCGGCAGAATGGACTTCGGCCACACTGTGCCCGTCAGATAGATTTCCCAGATGTCGTTATTCACCTGGATGGTACGTCGGCCTTCAATGACGAGGTTTCCGTTGGGGCGAATATCCACAATTTCACAGGCGACGCGAAGTTTCAGAGCCTCGCGACTTTGCAGTTCCGATTCGGCCCGATATTTGTTTTCCATTGAACCGCCGATAGTCGGATCGCCTTTACTTTGCGGATCGGGAATGAGCGACCAGCCCTTCAGAAGGATCCAGTCGGAAAGGACGAATTTACCATTGGCGTTTTTCCGGCGGTCCATCTGGCCTTCTGCGATGACCTGCGTCTTTTCATCCACGACCACGGTGATCACGTCCCGCAGCTTCAGGGTTCTCTGTTCCGGGGGCGTTTGATAGGTCCAGGAAAGCCGGTCCAGCGTGGGCGGCGGCCCCTGGGAAGTTCCCAGCAGGCTGCTGCTTTGCGCAACAGCCGTCGGGCCTCCGGCCAGCACACATCCAAAAGTGATTAAAATCGCCAGCAAACAAAGCGGCATCGAGCACTTACCTCGAATAACATCAGTACGATAAAAGCATTTCATCATTCGTGAATATTCCATTCGAAATAAAATGGCCGCGGGTTTACTGTTTCGTGGTTGCTGCCTGTGTGGAAACGGCGTAAACTTCAACAAGCTGGTGATCCACGACTTTTCCGAGAATTGTTTTGCCGCGATTGTCCAGGGTTTCTACAGGGACGAGATGCCCCAGAACACCGTCATCCTTTGCGCGGCCCAGCGTACGTATCATTACGCCGGGGGCACGAACCGCAATCTGAACGACCTCCCCGCGTCTGACGAGCACGGGTTCTCGAAGATTGGAAAGGACGATGGGCCTGCCCGGCGCTACGCCGGTGGTGAGTTGTCGGCCGAGGACGTCTTCCAGACGCGTGGCGTATCCGGGGGCGGGTTCCACGTCGTCAGCGAGTCGGACGTCATCACGGGTGAGAACGGTATCCCTGGCGAGCGGCCGGGCCGCCACAACCACCAACAGCCGCGGCTGCAGTTGGGCCTCAACCTGAATGGCCCGCACGCCGCCCGGCGCCTTGACTACCCCGGCAAACACGCGGCGATCGGGTGCCAAAGCCTGGTCGCGGTCAATCTCCACCGCCGCGTCGGCCGCGGCTAGCCAGCGCACGTCTTCGGCAGTGAGTGAAAGCGCCGATTCGCATGGCGGGAGCTGGGGATACTGGGACTTCATGTATTCGTGGATGGCCTTTTTGAGCCGGGACTCTGCGCGTGCGCGGAGTGTGGGCGAAACGGGCGTCGCTTGCTCGGGTGCGCTGAGAACAGTGAGCGCGGCCTGGGGACTGGTGACAACGCGCACCTGGCGAGCGCCTTGCCAGAGGTGAACTGTTGTATCGATACCCCGCAGCGCGAGGATTTCACGAACATCCTGCTGGGACACAAATTTCACTTCTCCCAGCGGCGGCGCCGGAAACAATTCGAGGCGTGCCAGTGCGTCCCTGGTGGTTTCGTCACAATCGGTGATCTCGGCAATCTGACCAAGCAGTACAGCACCGCCGTGAGAGGTGTACTGAGCATGAAACACGAACGTGGCGGCGAGGGCGGGCGCCCCAACCACGCCGAGGAACAGAGCACAAAAGGACAAATAATTCAGGCTGTGGAAACGATTATGGTTTGGCATGGAAAGCACGTCCCGTTTTCATCCTTCAGTAACGGCGGAGATTGGAGACCAACTGCATCATCTGGTCGCCGACCTGAACGGCCTGGGAATTCATTTCGAAGGCCCGCTGTGTGGTGATCAGGTCGATCAATTCGCGCACCGGCTCCACGTTGGACGCCTCGAGGGCGTTCTGGCGCAGGATTCCAAGACCTTCCTGACCCGGCGTGCCAACTTGCGGCGGACCGGAGGCATCCGTCTCGGCATAGAGGTTTTCCCCTAATTTGAGGAGCCCCTCGGGGTTGATGAAATTGACGAGCTGGATCTCGCCCACCGGCGTCAATTGCGGGTTGTTCGGCTGCTGAACGAACACCTGCCCTTCCGGGGTGATGGTGATGGCGGTGGCGTCATTGGGGATAACGATGGGCGGTTCCAGAAGCCGTCCGGTGTGGGCGGATCCCAGCACAAGGTTGCCATTGGCGTTGATGGAAAAATTCCCGGCTCGGGTGTAGTAAATCTGGCCCGAAGGATCGAGTACCTGGAAGAAGCCCGCCCCTTCAATGGCGACGTCCAGCGGATTGGAGGTTTGCTGGAACGCCCCTTGGCGGAATTCACTTTGCACGCCGGAAAGCCGGGATCCTAGGCCGATCGAGATTCCGACCGGTGTGTACTGGCCGGAGCTGTCCTCTGTGCCGGGAAAGACTTCGTGACGATAAAAGAGGTCTTCAAAATTAGCGCGGTCGCGTTTGAAGGCGGTGGTCTCCACGTTGGCGAGATTGTTGGCGATGACATCGAGCTTTTTCTCCATCGCCAGCATGCCCGTCGCAGCGGAATACAGTGTTTGAACACTCATGGTGACCCTCGTTTATGCCGTCATTTGCGTGGGGATGACTGTCCTTGTCCTGTCTCCTTCCCTGTTCATCTGCCATCAGGCCGATCGAAGCACCCGATTGAACAGGGCGCCAAGCATTTGATCCTGAGTTTGAACCATGTTGAGATTGGCTTCCAAAAGGCGAGAGGCCTCCAGCAGTTCGACCATCGCGAGCGTCGGCTGGACGGCCGACATTTCCAGAAATCCCTGGGCGACCTGGCGTTCGGCTAGGGGAATGAGTTGGGGGGGCCGCGTGGTGCGGTAGAGGTTTTCCCCCACCGGCACCAGGTCGTCCACGGAAGCGGGCTTCATCACCGCCAGGTTTTGCACAACCCCGGCTTGTCGGATCGTTCCCTCCCGGGTGACTTCCCAGGGCAACTGGGGATCGAGGGTGATCGGTTGGAGGTTGTCATTGAGAACCGGATACTGCTGGAGACCGAACTGCGTTACCAGTTGGCCACGGCTATTCAGCGAGAAGTTCCCTGCCCTCGTCAAAAGTACTTCATTGTCCTTCTGCACGGCAAAGAAGCCGTCACCGCGGATGGCGAAGTCGGTGGGACTTCCGGTTTGTTTGATAGGACCCGGGGTCAAATCTGTCTTGGACACCGCGGGGAGGACACCACCGCTGAGATTCTCCATATCGGCGGCACCGACACCCGACAGACCGCGGGCGGCCGGTTCCGAATACCGGGCCTGGCAGATGGCCAGTTGCCGTTTGAATCCGATGGTGTCCACGTTCGCGAGGTTGTTCGTGATGACATTGAGCCGATAATCCTGGGCGTGGGCACCTTCGGCG
>NZ_JACIYL010000314.1 GCF_014359955.1 Thermogutta sp.
GAATGGCAGCCCGTCTACGTGGATATTTCTTTCAGGGGTTGGGCGATTTGCGATGCGCCAGATATCAACGGCGTTCTCGAATCGAACCGGCAACTGGCCAAGCAATTGATCGAAAAGTCACACTATTTGATCTACGTGACGATGTCCGAGCGCCGGGCAGACTTTGATATCCTCAAGGAGATTCGCAACTATGCCATCAACAAGCGCTGGCTGTTTGTTCTCAACAAGGTGGACGAAATAACCCATCTGTCGGCGGTGCGGGAAGACTTTTGCCGGCGACTTACCGAAATCGGCTTTACCCCGGATGACGACGTCGTGTTCCTGACCAGTGCTCGGGAGCCCGAGAATGGTGAGGTTGCCCGGCTGCGACGGTTTTTGACGGAGCACGATCCGCGCGAGGTGGCGTGCCTTGGCATGGTGGATGCGTTCCTTGGCCGGTTGCAGGATGCCCTGAGTGAAGACCGGTTGCGCCCCTTGCGGGAGGCCGTCAATCGCCTTCGTAATTTTCGGGAAAAGCTCGCGAACGACACTCGACAAATCTATCTGGACGGTTTACGGGATCCCGTGGCCGCCATGGCGATTCGACGGGTGATGAAGGAGGCCATCTGGCAATACGTGGTGGACAAATCGTGGGGATTTGCAGCCCTCATCGCCTGGCTCCGCTGGCGCTGGAGTCGGCTTCGGTTGGCCTACGCTTTACTGCGTTTGGGCACGAGCCGGTTTTCGCTCTTCTATTTGATCCGCACTCTTGTCACCACATCCACTGTGGTTTTCACCAATCTCCTTCCGATCTGGCAAATCACCCAGCACCTGGCCAGCCGCGGCAAGACGAGACTGGACCAGATTCGCGCGTACGTTCACGATCAGTTGAAAGAACTGGGGCTGCTCGAGTGGAGCGAAGAGAGTCGGCAGGCCTTGCCGCCACAAACGGGCGGACTGGCGGACGACAGCGCCGTCCTGCCACGCTGGCTGGCTTCCCTGAGCGGACTCTTTGATGTGGAGGATCCGTTCGGTTCGGTTGCGGCCCTGCGAGGAGAGCTCGAGCGCGCTGCTCTGGACGTGGCCCAAAAAGCGGCAGGTCCGGGGTGGGTCCAATTTATGGTCAACCTCTTGCCTCTTGCTGTGTCAATCGACTTTGTTGGACGGATGGCCTACTTCTGGTGGCAGTCGGCCCCGTACTCGAACGCCGAGCCTGTTTTCCCTTCTGGGCATTTTTACCTGCTGACGGGCGTGATGCTCGCCATCACCCTTTTACCCGGCGCAATCCTGATGGGACGCCGCGTGGCACGTTTCAGCGAATCCGTGAAGTACGACGAGATCGTTGAGCAGGTAAGTGATTTTCCTGTTCTGGAACCGCTCGCCACGGCTGAAAAGTTTTGCCGCCAGATTCTGGAGCGGTGCGAGAGCTTGCGCAACACAGCAACGAATTTCCGACAATCACTCCGACTGGGTTTTGCCACTGCCCGGCCGAACTTTCGTCGCATGACACCCTTTGGCGAAGAAAGCCTGCCCGACTCCAGTATGTCGATTCTTGAAGAGCCAGCAACCAGGCCACCTCAGCCAGCGGAAACCCGCAGCCGATGACAGATGTCCAACGGTTGCGTTCGCGTTCGGAAGCTCGCGGGGGTGACGCTCAATCCCAGCCGGGATTTCGATCGTTTCACATGTGCCAACGAACACTTGCCGAAGCGTCGGCCAGCTCGTGAGAGTCAGCGGGCAGGACCGCGTGGAGCGGGCCCCTCTCAGCACGACAAGTTTCTAACACGTATTTTTAGTATTTTCGCCCTGTGGTGGGACGAATCACCGATAGTCTTTGCCGTTGAGACTGCGGAGAACCGATTTCTGCCATTCCTCCAGGGCCGCCGCCATCTTCCGGACACGATCCGGTTGCTCGGCAGACAGGTCGTGGGATTCTTTTGGATCCTCCGCGAGGTTGTAGAGTTCCCATCGCACATCCCCCCGCTTATTGGCGATCCGGTGCAGCTTGTACGGCCAGTCGAGCCAGGCCGCATGTCCGGGGAACTCATCCTCGGGATACTGCCGGAGAATTGCCCCCTCGTTCTCTGGTGGCGGGGAAGGCGGAACCTTTCCCTCCTGTTCTTCCAACATCTGGGCAAGGATTTTTTCGCTGGGAGTAGAAATTCCGCCAACTGGATATACCCAAAATCCCAGCGGCTTTTCCCTTTTTTCGGGCTCGCGACCTTCCAGCAGCGGGCGGAGGCTGATGCCGTCCAGAGGCGGTTGATCGGGAATGTTGACGCCCACGATGTCGAGCAGCGTAGGATAAATATCGACGGTCCCACAGGGAAAATCAGACTGCCGTGGCGTCGTGATTTGGGCCGGCCATTCGATGATGCAGGGCACTCGTAATCCTCCGTCATACAGTTGCCCCTTGCGCCCTCGCAGACCACCCGTCGAACCGACATCGATGGCCCCATTGTCGCTTGTGTACCAGAAGATCGTGTTTTCCTGGATGTCCAGGTCGCGGAGGGCCTTGCGCAACATCCCCACCGCCCGATCCAGGGCCGTGATCTCCCCGTAAAAGTTTTGCAGGTTTTCCGGCTGGTCAGCGTAGAGAGCTTTGTCTTCCGGTAATGCCCGGTGCGGGCTGTGCGGGGATCCAAACCACACGACCGCCAAGAACGGCCGTCCGGCGGCTTTCGCCTCCCGCATGAATTGGATCGCTGCCTCGGCGGCGATGATGGAACCGTCCCCATGCATGCGGACGACCCGGCCCTGGTCACTCATGAGCGGATCCAGGTCATAGAAATTGGGGGTGGAAAGCCAGCGGTCGAAGCCCGACGCCCCGGGGCAGAGCTGGCTATCCGCGCGGACGGGCCCCACGTGCCATTTGCCGAAATGACCTGCGACGTAACCGGCCTTCTTGAGCGCCTCGGCAATCGTGATTTCCTGCGGTCGAATGGTGTGGCCCCAGGAAAAACACCCGTAGCGGACAGGATGCCGGCCCGTCAGCACACTTCCGCGGGTAGGTGAGCACACGGGGGCTGCCGCGTAGAAGTGTTCCAGACGCAGGCCCACCGCGGCCATCTCGTCGAGATTGGGCGTCTTGAGCACCGGATGGCCGTGATACCCCACGTCTCCCCATCCCTGATCATCCGCCATGCACAGGATGATGTTGGGCGTTTCCTTCGACATACCGAAAGCAGGCTGGGCTATCCCGGCGTGCACAAGGAGAATCCCCGCCACGGCAACGAGGATACTGAGCCAAAAGCCTCTCGGATGGTCATTCATTTTTCGTCTCGCTTGCTTTCAAAACGTCTCTTTGATTCGACCCTGCAACGACCAGGCCACCTCCCGGTAACACTCCGCGCGTACGCGCTTCGGAGGGACCTGCTTGTCAGGTCCACCGTTTAATGCTCGATAATCTATCGCGTCCCATCGGGCATGACAAGCGTGCCCTGCCGTGTTCCACGGACGCCGTCTGAAGCGTCCCTCCAACAGGCGCGAGGCCCGCGCCAGCCGCGCCCCGGCTGCATCCGAATCATAACCATTCGATCGGCTAAAGGGCCCGGTGTCCCCCAGGCCGCGCCGCTGGTAGGGGCCGTTCGTTTACTGCGTGTACAACACACTGCACACGTGGCATGTTAAGGTTTTTTCAAAAGTGCGGATGGTTTCAGAAACCGCGCGGCTTGACTTACCTCGGCCGCTGTGTTAAAGTGGCGCGGGATGAACAAAGGGGCGTGGTCGTTTTGGGGCAGTCATGTACGGCAGGACTCGAGGGGAAAGAGGGCCAGTCAGGGTGTTCAGACGCAAAACGTGGGCGATTCTCGCTGTTTGTACTGGCCTGATTGTCGGCCTTGCGGTGGTGTCGGGTGTTGGCATCTGGGACTCCCGGGAAAATTCGCACAATCCGACGTCGCGCAATCAGCGCAAACCAGCGACAGCGAAAGAACTCCGGGCGGACTCGGGCGGCCAACCTATTGAACCGTCTGCTGCGAATTCTGGTCTCTCCAACGCAGGCGAAGATTTTTCCCGTCCCACCCTGCGACCCGATCCCGAGATGTTCGGCAAACCAGAGCTGATTCCCCTCACACCGGGAGCCAATGTGGGGGACTTACGCCATCCTTCACTGCCGCTGGACCTGGACAAGACATGGCCCCAGCCATCGATGTCGGCCAGTCCAAATGGACATGGTGATCCACCGAGCGTGCCAAATTCGGCTTGGGACTCGCCGCTGGCCCCTCCCTCTGCTCCGCTCAGCCCGGCATTCAAGGAGAGCGGAACCGTAGGAAACTTGGCTCCCCCGTCTCCGTAGCGCTTTTCAGCGAGTCAATTGAGAGGTTCACCACAGTTTGACCCACTAATTATCCCTGCGCATGGCCGCAGTGTGACATAGCTGCCAGCATCTCAGGGTGCGCTCGCGGCCTCGATGACCTTTGGCGGGCCATGCCGCTTCAGGCGAAAGTCCCAAAATGGCGATTCGCTGTGTTCTTTTTCCAGGATGTTCTCTGCCTGTTTCACAAGTTCTGGATGTTGGGCTGCTAGGTCCACCTGTTCTGCAGGGTCACTCTCCAGGTTGAAAAGCATGAGTGGTCCATCTGGGTTCTTGTAGCATTGTTGCCGGACCGCTTTCCATGGCCCAAAGCGAACGGCTTGCTGCCCGCCGTAACCATAAAATTCCCACACCAGGTAGTCGTGTTTCCGCTGCTTTT
>NZ_JACIYL010000315.1 GCF_014359955.1 Thermogutta sp.
GGAACCTGCTGCGCAAGCCGTGCCAGGTCTTCCAGACCCTGCGGGTCTTCCGCTCCGATCACCGCTGCAAACACGGCCGCGTTAAGTTCCGTGAGCGCATCCATGATCCAGGTCACGGTGGGATCCTGCGGGCTGCCTTTCTGGAGGAACACCAAGAGAACGGGAAGGTTTTCCGGCACAGGCTGTGTCAGGACGGGCATCATGACCTGACGATCGGTCGGTCGAGCATTGGGACTCAGGACATGCGCTGCCAGCGCCAACCGAATCTTTTCCGTCATGACATCCTTCACGAGGTCGAACAGCAGTCGCTGGATTTCATCTCCCGTCATTTTCCGCTGCGGAGCGCCCGGTCCCCCCGATCCCGGATAGCCCGGATATCCTTCTGGTGGATAACTCGATGAGTACTCCTCTGGGCTTTCATAGGAAGGCGGGCTGCCGGGAGAACCGTAGCTGGAAGAATATTCGGGAGGTGGCCCCGAGGCCCCCGGGTAGCCCGCTGGAGGACCGTATCCGCCAGGATATCCCCCAGGTGCGCTGCCCGGTGCTTGCTTGGGCAGGCGGGGCGGTTGCGTGAGGACTTCGATCACAAGGTCTTCATAAATCGGTTTGGAAAGATTCTGGGCCACTTCGCGGAGAGTGGTTTCAACAGCCACGCGATCGTCCACCACTTCCAGCTTGGCGTCCAGGAGATCTTTGATCACGCCGACCGCGGCGGAAGTGCCCAGCTTGACGAGAGCGGTGGCTGCCGCTTTCAGCACATCAGTTTCGAAGCTGGGATTGGCGGCGGCACCTCCAGGCGGCCCCATTCCTGGGGGCGGACCAGCCATGGGCGGACCACTGCCGTACCCTTCTTCAGGGGGAGGATAAGGGCCACCAGAACCATACGGTGCTCCGGAACCGTAAGGGGCGCCAGAACCGTAGGGAGCACCAGAGCCATAGGGTCCGGCCGAGGCAGGTTTCGCGGCCGGAGGTTTTTCCATCAGAGCCTTCAAAATCTCCACAGCTTGGGCCTCACGCTGGCCGGATGCGGCATCGGCCACCAACCGATCGATCGCCTCGAAGAGTCGCTTGTCCTGCTTTTGTCGGGCCTTTTTGAAATCGTCGAGAGTCCACTGGCCGACATCCTCAGGCAACTCCTCCTTTTTTTCTTCCTTGGCCTCCTGCTTGGGAGGACTTGGAGGCGGCGTGGGAGCCGGAGGCGGAGCAACCACGGGTGGACCCGAGCTGGAACTCGCGGTGGAATTATCCCCACCCCGGCTACATCCGATGACAGACCAGCCCAAAATGCCCAGGATGAGACCAAGCCAAATTCCCCAACACCGCACGGTGATGAGCCTCATAACGATGACCCTCCGTTCCCCGGGATATTCAGACGGTCGGCTTGTTTTCTGCCGCCCTCACCTAACGCGCCCGACACGGTTTGTTCCCCCAACTTTTCGTTACGGTCCGCACAAGCGTTTCGGGCCCGGCAAGCCTTACGTGCGCCGCCCTCCATTGTACCACTTTTCAAGGGGCTTTCGTAGCAATTCGGGGGTTGCCACACAATTGCCAGAACTGTGGGACAAAATTGCCTTTGACAGATTTCCCCTCCGCGTTCTACGGTACTGAAAAGGGCTGATGAGGCGTTTTTTGCTGCCCGGCTGCGCGATGTATTGGTCGTCTGGTCGGTTCAGCAGACGGACTTTTTGTGGTTGACACTCTGCGGCACAGTCCCGAACCAAGTGAAACGCATGGCCGCAACAGGAGGGCGAATATGAACATTCTCCTTTTTGAGGATGAACTCGTCACGCAACTTTATCCGATCACCACAGGACGTCCCGCGTTTGCTGTTTCGTGTGGGGGATACCGACTCATCGAACTCATTCGTCGGTTCGAAACAGCCATTTATGCGGACGTTCGCCCCCACCTGACAGAACTTTCGCAACTCGATTTCGCCCTCGCGGCTCCACCTGAGATGTGGGAGGGACGCTGGTTGTTCGTCAACGCTCGGCTGGTTCCCAGCGTTGGGGCCGTGGCAATCCTCAAAGAACTGGCCGAAGACCAGCGCAATGTGCTTGTCCGCTGGAATAATCACACGGCGGCTGCCGCCATGACGTTTTCCACCCCCGTTCCACGACCGCGCGAGTCGTTGTCCGAGTTTCTTGTTCGACAGTGTGCGGAGGACCATGTTGAGATTCTGGACCGCCGCCTCGTCCTGTTCGAGTATCCGCACGAGGTCGTCAAATACCATATGGAAATTCTGGGGGAGAACCTCGCCGACAAGATTGCTCGGGGAAATTATCGCCAGTTGTCAGACGGGCTTTTTGTCGGAGACAACGTCGTCCTGGGGGACTACCTGAGCGTCAACAGCACGGCGGGACCGGTGGTTATTGAATCCGGTGCACGTGTCGGGCCGTTCTGTCACTTTCAGGGGCCGGTTCTTGTAGGCCAAAACGCCAAACTCATCGAACAGGCCTCACTCAAAGACAACGTCGCCCTCGGACACACGACAAAGGTGGGTGGGGAAGTGGAGGCGTCCATCGTGGAACCCTACAGCAACAAGCAGCACCACGGTTTCCTGGGCCATAGTTATCTGGGAAGCTGGGTCAACCTGGGCGCCGGAACCTGCAACAGTGATCTCAAAAACACGTACGGGCTGGTCGTCATGGAGTACAACGGCAAGCGCGTGCCCACAGGAATGCAATTTATGGGCTGTATCATCGGCGATTACACCAAGACGGCCGTCAACACCGGGATCTTTACCGGCAAGGTCATCGGCGTGTGCTGCATGGTGTACGGCTTCGTGACGACGAACGTGCCCAGTTTTACCAACTACGCACGGCTCTTTGGACAGATGACCGAACTGCCCGTGGAAGTTGCCATCGCGGGCCAGCAGCGGATGTTTCTGCGGAGAAATGTGACGCAACGGCCATGCGATATCCAGCTCATCCGCGATATGTACGAGCTGACGCAGGGCGAACGGCGTCTGGCTAACGCCCCGCTCGTGCTTTGAGAACCGTTTTTCCTCGCTGAAAAAAACCGGCACGTGTTGTCTCGGTACCGCAGCGCAGGTCACCGGCGATGTGCCGGTGCCTGTCCTCTGTGCGACGCGCCCTTTTTCTCCGAGAGCACGTTGCCGCACCTCATTGCGACAACGCATGAACCGCGAAGGCGATCGCAGCCTTGTCTGCGCCCCTGCTGGTCCTGCGGTATGGCCGAAGCTACTTCACCGGTTTGTTACGGGGAGTTCCCGGTTACCTGCTTGACCACCATGCCTTTACCGGGAGGCACAGTGATCTGTGTTCCATCTGAGAAATGGACCGTTACGGGGACGGCACGCAGGTTGAAAGCGACGTACGTGCGATGTTCTCCGTTGCGACACACAGCATAGAGGGGATGATCAGCGGTCACCGATCGATCCACGCGACCCATGTCCAGGAGACTGTGGATCCAGCAGTAGGTGTTGGTCCTCGAGTTTCCCGATTCCGGTTGAAAGCTCTCCGCTGCGGCGTTGAATTGGCGAAGAGCATCCTGGGGATCGTCGAGTGCACGGTACATCCAGATCAGGTCGGCCCATTGATCCCACCTGGGACCACCCTTGTGAGCTACGAGGGCTTCGTAATTCCTGCGTACGTATTCGGGGTATAGCCCAAGGTAAAGCGATCCACCGTGGAAAGGCAACCAGTTGATTCCATGGATGGCCTCGGGCCTGGCCGAGAACCACGTTGCATAGTCTGCCTTGCCACCCCAAATCATCCCCACCACGGGTTCAGGAAAAGATGCGGGCCGATTGTCACCGGACACGTCAAACCAGTATTCGTTGATGGCGTACAATTCGCTGGTGTAAAGATAAACTCCAAGATGCCGGAGGGCGGTGTTACCCGTCGCTTCCCCCAATAGAATCAGGGCACACCAGGCGTTCATGGCTTCGGAGGAGGACTCCTGATTGTTACCATCTGCGAACCGGGCATGACCGCTGGCCCAGCTATGGCCGGCGTACACATCAAAGCATCGCAAAAATGGGAAGCGTGGATCACCGCGCCGCGTGCATGCAATGTCGTCGATCAACATCTGTAACACGCCGCCCCATCGCGAAGGATCAGCCCACTGCGGATCGTATCGCACAATTTCGGCGGCCGCTCGGAGAAAATAGCCGTAGTGAAAATGGTGGTCGTTCAGCTCCGTATCGGTCCCGTAAGCGGCTGGATACCCGATGAGCGTGCCCCATCGCTCATCGTAATAGAACAGTCCCGATGATTTGAGACGGCCGGTGTCGCCAACCGCAGTGAACCAGGCTTCAAGACGTTGCTGGATTTGCCGGAGAAGTCCTCGCCGGACCGCGTGATTGCCATTTTCCGCTGCCAGGGCCGCCAGCGTGGCCTGTCTTCCCAGCCATTTGCCTTCCCAATACGTGTCGCCGGGGGCCCCTCGTGTTTTGGTGCAATCTTCTTCCAGATACCGATCGACAGCCGTTCGATCCCAGCTTGCCGTGGCCGGGAGAACAGGCAGTACGCCGGGAAAAGTCATCCGGATGGTTAACGACCGCCCTTCGGCAAGCTTCATTGTTCCGCGGACCGACTCATATTCGTAGGGGAGAATCCTCGCGTCGGTGTTTTTCCACTGATGGGGATACAGGGCAAAGAGCGTGCCCGGTGTCGAGCCTTCATATTGCGCCGTTTTGTAGTTGAAAG
>NZ_JACIYL010000316.1 GCF_014359955.1 Thermogutta sp.
CCCGGTTTAAAGGTTTGCTGTCGGTGGGTGTGGACGAAACGTCCAATTCCCTTGTTGTATCGGCCCCGGTCTATCTGATGAATGAGATCCGCGAATTAATCACCCAGCTCGACCGCAATGCGGAGCCCAACTCCACGACCGTGGAGGTTGTGAGATTGAAAAACGGTCTGAGTGCGGAGCATCTCCGAAAAGGGCTGGGAACCATTCTTTCGGGATCAGGTGCCCCTGCTGGCGGCCAAGGCGGTAAGGAGTCCAGCCCGCCCAAAACGTCGGGAGAATCGCAGCCGGGCGATGCCCATCGCAGGCGCTGAAAGCCGCGCAGGTCATTGTGCAGGGGCGTGCTCCATGAGAATCTCCAGGTGGGCTGTGATGGCCTCCTGGGTGATGATGGCGTTTCCCTTCAACCCGCGGAACCAGTTGAGCGGCGGAGCGAGAAACGGTTGACCAAGGCCTGGTTTGTTCTCCGCCGACGGTGCCTTCTGCAAGTGGGACGCCTGATCTGCTTCCGGAGGTGCGCTCTCGCTCCGGTTAAGGGTACTGCCCAATCGGAAACGAACAAGCTCCGCAATGCGATTGACGGCGGGCAGAGACTGCTGGCCAGATGCGTTGTCGAATCCCTCCCGTAAAACCCCGCGGCTGGACCCCGTAATCGCGGGCTCGGCTGAAGTTGGATCAACCCTGGACGTGGGAGTGAGCGGTTTCCCGTCGGCAAACGATGTGGAGGTCCAGCGGGGGATGCCGAACTCGTCGGGCTGATAGACGTACTCACCGCCGAGGGGACAGCGGAGCTCGGCATCAAAAAGGAATTCCGCCACACGCTTGCACTCTTTGCCCGGAACGCGGAGCTGCTGTTCGAGATCGCGGAGAAAGCGCAGATTGCCCAGGGAGGTCTGCATCGTCCGCCAGTAAACAAAGCGGTTGAGTAGTGGCGTGATTCGAGCGGCTGAAAGATCCCCGAGAAAGACCCGGACATGGGCTTCCCGTTCCGACTCCTGCCACCGCAGTTGGTTTGTGACTGCGGCCAGAACCTCAGGCTGAAAGGAAAACACGGTGACGCCCGGCATCTCCCGTCGCCACAGTCCAAACAAGCCCCGACTGTAACCGTTTGCATCGGGTCGGGTGCTGAAGGTCTGATTGATTTTTCCCAACAGTCCCAGCTCTCCGGTCGTGCCCAGGTAGCCAATAAGAATATCCCGGATTCGGCCGGTGGGTACCACACGACCATCGACAATATCAAGCGGGGGAACGATATCGTAGAGTCCGCCGAACAGTCGGCCGCGACTTAAACTGATTTCAAAACGTCCCAGTTCGCCTTCGATCGGCGCCAATTCGTACTTGTCGGGCGGCCCCATTTTGGCGACGAGATTCTCGTAGTTCTCTTTTGCCAGCGGAGTGACGCGGGCGTCCACGATGATCCGTTCCCGGTTGGTCCCAGCCGATTCCCGCTGGATGGCCGCGATGACCGGATCCAGGCGCCGCCACTGAGTGGCGTAGTGGGCCAGGAATTCCTCATAAAGTTGCACTTCCTGGGGACTGGCCCGGTTTACCGAAATATCGGCAATGGGCACAAAGTGACCTCGTTCCCCGCGCAAAGAGTCGCGCACGATACCGTTTTGAATGATGGTGCGACTTCCGTCTGCCCGCGGACCGAAGCCGTTGGGAAGATATCCATGGGCGACCAGGCCTTCAATTGTGTCGATGGCGTGTCCCTCGCAGGCCGCCGCAAGGAGAGCGAGCTCGACCATGTCCATGTCGGCCAGGGCCTGAAGCCGACGCTGTGTCTCGATGCGGTAGGCCGGTCCTGTCAAGTTGCGAAAGAACTCTCGGGAAAGGTAGATAAACGCGGTATCGCGCCGGCTTACAGGGAAGATTGCGCGTGCCAGGCGAAACTCGGGCGAGTCTGCCAGTCGCCCCTGTCCGGCGGAGGCTTCCAGGAACCGCTCCACCAGCTTTCGTGATGTGGTCACGAGATGAAAATCGCCGTCAGTCACATAGTAGGATCGCACGGCTCCATCGTCAGAACTTAGATAAGAGACAGGGTGATTGAGGATCGTCAGTTTTTCTTCGCGTACCCCTCCCTTTTTGATCCGTTCCTGTCGCTGCTGGATCATATTGGCCTGAAACAGTGCGCTGTTGCGAGCCTGAAACAGCAGTCCGAACGCCGCCCCCTCGTGGAAATGAAGGTCGAAACCAACGATCGCCACGTCGGCCACGATTGTCTCTCCCAGCAGCCGGGAGAGTGCGGATTGTCGGAGGACAAGCTGTTCCTCAATACGTCGGCTGATGGCATAGTTGAGCGAACGCAGGGCCACGAGATTCTGGATGTCGCCTCCCCACCGAGCCAGAGTGTCCTGAAGCCAGAGAAAGTTGTTGAAGCTTCCAAATCGAATGTAGAGGGATTCCACCGGCACATGGGTGGCCAGGGGTTCGACGATCACGTCCTGGGGAACATCCACCGCCGGAGGTGGTAGTTCGTCCCAGGGAGATGGCAACGGTTGATCGGCCGTGCCCTGAAAAACCTGCGGTGACAGAAAGCGGGCTTCCATGATCCGCAACCGGAGCGGTTCACTGCTGAGCATGAGGCCGAGTTGCTCGCGGAACCAGGCCTCCCAGGAATCCGAGGCGGTTTGCGGTGGCTTGAGCCCCAACCGCTGGGACAGCATGAGCCGAAGATACTGAGCGACAAGAGGCGGATAATCGGGTTTGGATTCGAAAAGACCCGGCGGTTGCGCATACTCGCGCCACCAGCTTCTCAGGGTTCTTTCGTAGCCACGTGGATCGCTTCGGGGGAAAATCCGAACCATCTGCGGAGGCCGTGTGCCGATGCTGACATCGAGCGGCTGCTCGCCGCGGAAAAGAAAGTAGATCGTCATCCTGGGAGCACTTCCCACCATTTCGGCAAAGAAGCCTCCCAGTGGTGGGCCAGCAATGACGGGGTAGAATACGCGATGTTCGGCATCCTCGAGCAGAACGCCCTCCAGGCCCAACGGCCGAGGCAATTGCTGGGGGATGAGGTCCATTTCAATTTTGCCAACGCCAAACGGTTGGCCGAGGTAGGCTTCCGCCCGCAACTCGCCCGCCCACGCCGGGCACATCTGTAAAAGCCCTATCCCCGCTGCCACCGCAATTCCGAAAAGCTGTCGGCACATCGGATGATTTCCCTCCATGATTGGGAGCGTCACGTGAGATGTTTTGCGGCACACTACCGTTCCATTGTCGGGGCAGAGGACACATCCAGGCAAGCCGAATAATGGGCGCGCCGTGTGCGGCGAGCGGCGGATCAGACGGCCTGGCGTGAAATGGGAAGAAACCCGCAGGGATTACCCGACTATCAGACCCGGAGAGCAATCTGCCAGATGAGGACGACCGTGCCCATGAAAAACACCCATCCGGCAAACCAGCTCAGCCGGCCTTTGGCAAGCCATTGGATGACCCAGGCGAGTGCCATCAGACCGACCGCAAAGGAAAGCCCCACACCGAGCATGATCGGGCCGAGCGAACCATCCACCGCAGCGGGATGAAGGAGCTTGCGGCCTTCAATGATGGTGGCCCCGGCAATCGTGGGAATCGAGAGAAGGAAGGAAAAAGTGGCGGCTTCTTCCCGTTTCAGTCCGCAGACCAGGCCGGCGGCGATTGTCATCCCGCTGCGCGATAATCCGGGAAGAATGGCCAGCGCCTGGGCAATTCCCACCAACACGGCCTGACCTACGGTGAGTTCGCCGGCTTGCTTGAGGCCGTGTCTTCGTCCCACAGCCAGCAATACTCCACCCGTCAGGAAGAACATCAAACCCGCGGTCAGTACGTGGTCGAGCGGATCGAAGCCAATGTGCGCGACCAGCCAATCTTTAAACCACAATTCGTAGCCCACGCCGGCACACGCGGCCGGGACGGTCGCCACGACGAGGAGACGCAATGTCCTGTATTCCCCTGTGAGGAGAGCGACGATCCGCCGACGATAGTACACGAGAACCGCGAGCAGCGTTCCGAGGTGGAGCATCACGTTGATGGTTAACTTTTCGTGAAGCGGATGCGCCAGCGCGTCGAAGAGGTGGGCCAGGACCAGCACATGACCGGAGGAGCTGATAGGGAGAAACTCTCCCAGCCCCTGGACCACGGCGAGAGCGGCGACTTCGAGATACTCGGCCAATCCTTCCATTATCCAAACCCCGAAGCTACGCGAGGGCGACCGGTTGGGACGGCGGCCGTCAAGAAAAAAAGTGCCCTTCGTAGGCGGGGCAGGGACCTACGAAGGGCTGCGCTGTGAGGGTCCCCTCACGCACTTTTATTATTGCGCGCCCGTAGCCCGTTTGCAAGCCCCTTGCGCGAAAAATTGATCATTAAGTTGCTCAAACACCAGTTTCTGCTCCATAAAAATAACATCTTTGATTCTATAGACAACCAAGAGTATGGATGTTTGGTGTTGGATGATCATGGCGAGGGAAACATGGGAAGGGGAATTTGGGCGTTTCCCATCGCGTCTCCATCGGCAGCCCTATTTAACCAGGCGGACTTTGGGCGACTCGATGATCCTTTCGAAAATCTCTCTCAGGCGTGACTCATACTCGGCGGGATTGCCACTTCCGCGGGGGCTCTGGCCATCATCGTTTGCGGTGCCCCCGAGTCTCGCCAGGCGATCCATAAAGTTGTAATCGGTACCCAGTCCCACACC